>JBAUTA010001185.1:0-2669 GCA_049581985.1 Kovacikia sp. | reverse complement strand
TTCAGCAGAGGGCGTTTGAGCTACTGGAGGTGCCATTGTAGTGTACCCAGTAAATGCATATTTTTAAATGCCACCTATCCCAGCAGTGGCAAGGCTTTGAGGGTGTTTTTGTAAAAAAAACTTCAGTTATGTTAAACAAGAACCTGATCCGAGTGAAATTTTTGCCTGCATCGTGGCTATGGGCACCAACATGGGGCTGTCGAAAATGGCGGAGGTATCAGGCTTGGGTCACCCATCAATGATGACAACGGCGCGTAATTACCTGCGGCTAGAAACCCTACATGCTGCCAACGACGCCATCACGAATGCGATTGCTGCACTGCCAGTGTTTCACCTTTACGATATCCAGGATGTGGTGCACTCCAGTAGCGATGGACAGCGCATGGAAACCCAGATAGATACAATTAATGCACGACATTCGTCAAAATATTTCGGATTACAGAAGGGCGTGAGCGCTTATACATTGGTGGCTAACCATGTGCCCATCAACGCCAAGATTATTGGTACTCACGAACATGAGAGCCATTATGTTTTTGACCTTCTGCACAACAACACTTCAGATATTCAGCCGGAGCGGCATTCAACCGATACACACGGCACCAATCAAGTCAATTTTTGGATTTTGCACACATTCGGCTATCACTTTGCGCCTCGTTACCGGGATTTACACAAGAAAATGGGGACCTTGGTTGGAGCCAAGCACCCGAGCGACTATGGCGATTTTTTGATCAAACCTGTGCGCAAGATATACAGTGAGTTGATTGAAAAAGAATGGCCTAATATCCAACGAATCATGGCTTCATTGGCACAGAAAGAGGTGACGCAGGCGACGATTGTCCGCAAGCTTGCAAGCTATGACCGACAGAACCAAACCAAAAAGGCTTTATGGGAGCTGGAGAATATCTGTCGGACGCTGTACATCCTCAATTTTATTGATGACGTGACATTAAGGAAAACCGTGCAAAAAGCGCTCAACCGTGGCGAAGCGTATCATCGGTTCCGCCGTGCAGTGGCTTATGTCAACGGTGGGAAATTTCGGGTGAAAACCGAAGGTGAGCAGCAGATCTGGAACGAATGCTCACGACTGATTACTAACGCTGTCATTTACTACAACACGTTGCTATTATCACGGGTCTATGAACTAAAGCAGGCTGCTGGAGACCATGTGGCACAGGAGATCATTAGAGAGATTTCTCCTGTGGCCTGGCAGCACATCAATCTGTTTGGAAATTTCCAATTCAGCCCCTCAACATCAAAGGTAGACATTGATGCCTTGGCTGTTCGCTATGCTGACCTGACTTACTGGAACCATGCAATACAAGAAGAAGGTGAAACTAATCTAGACTAATCTCGGCTACTTTTACATTTTTGGCGCGTTGGGCACAAATAGCCTAGTTGTCGTTCCACTGCTCCGCAAACCCCGTTTTACAGACTAAGTTCGCTATGCGAGCCGATCCGCACTAGCCGCAGGGTGTCATCGTCCGGTTTTTGGTAAATCAGCACCAGGTCAGGTTTGATATGACAGTCCCGGTGATCTTGCCAATCGCCGGTCAGCGCGTGGTCGCGGTAACGCAGCTCAAGGAGTTGATCGTTCGCCAGGGCTTCCACCACGGGGAATAAGTCAACATCGAGCGTTTTCCGGTGTTGACCTTTGCCCTCACGCTTGTAGTCGCGCTTGAACTGGCTTGTCCATTCAATCGTCCGCATGAAGAGCGGTCATCAGTTCCGAGGTGCTGTTGGCGCGAGGTAGGTTCCCAGCGCGCGCCTCCTTCATTGCCGCTATGGTGGTGGCATTGGGAATTAGCGGATCAAAAGGTAGGGCGTGCTCGCGCGCAATCTTGGTCAGTAAAAGCCGAACCGCATCGGATACGGTAAGCCCCATCGCTGCCAGCACGGCGGCGGCCTCTTCTTTTATGGCTCCGTCGATGCGGGCCTGTACAAGCTGGTTTGCAGCCATGATCGCTTTTCCTTACGAGTTGAATTACATTGTAATTCATGGCAGATAAGAAAGCAATGAATAATATCCGACAGTTGTAAAGACTGAAAGTTAGACTGAGTAAGCTTTTCTAGCCGATGTGATAAATTTTTACAGCTATCTCGGCTCAATGCCCTTTAGGCTATTTTTACCTTTTCGAGGGGTTGGGTCAAAATAGCCTCTCTATGCTGAACTGAGAACTGGTTAATGATGGCTTCAACCCAACCGACTTGAGAGTCTGTCGATTCGTAAAGCCTCTCAACAAGAATTTGAAGCCGTCTTGTTGTATCACTGTTCGTAATCAGGTTACATGTTCAGAATGGCAGAATTATAACTTGGCTTCGTTTTCCTCATTGTTCTTCTGAGTGAAAATAACCTCTGGGTTGAAATGCTGGGGCTGGAGGACGTTTCCATTTATCGAACTCGTAGAAACGTTTTGCTGTGGTTGGGCGAGGCGTTGCGCCAAATTGATAAAATCAGACGGGACCATAACAATTGTGGTCGTATTATTTTCCGCTCCGATTTCTGTCAACATTTGCAAGCGACGCAGTTCTAAGGCCACTGGATTAGCATTAATCAGTTGAGCTGCTTCTGCTAACTTCTGAGAAGCTTCCTGTTCGGCAGCAGCCTTGATAATCCGGGAGCGCTTTTCCCGAATCGCCTCCGCTTCTTTCGCCATCGCTCGCTGCATAGT
>JBAUTA010001184.1:0-2350 GCA_049581985.1 Kovacikia sp. | reverse complement strand
GGGCGACATATTCGTTGAAATTCTCCTCCAGGATTTGCATCAACTTTTCCTGTTCTGGCAAGGAGAGAAAGATGCTCCTGCCTGTAACGCGGTTGATGGCACCCTCGCTATTGTCTGGACGCGCCGTGGGAAAGCCCAGGGGGAAATCCAATTTGCGGTGTAGATCTGGAAAATCCTGCATGACTTCTACAGCCACTTCATCACCATGCCGATTCAGGAAATCAGGACCATCAATTTTGATCGAGGATTGCCGACTGCCTGTGGTGTTGGCATTGAGGCTATCCATCTTGCGGCGAATCGTGGCGGCGATCCGCTGTTCGTAAGGCACGCTATCGGCAAACACCATCGAAACAATCGGTAAACCAAAGGAGCCTGGGATGCCATGTTGAGATCGCACCTCTCCCCAACCGGGATTCCCATTTTCGTTCCAGTCGGGCGTATGCTTGCTCGGATTCACCTGTCCCGTCCGGTTTACCCGCCCCAACCCTTGCATAAATTTGTTGCCGTCCGGGTGCGCCTGAGCGACAATATCTTCTCGCTGCCGTTGATCCTTGACGCTGCGACTGGCATGACCACTCCATCCCGTCGTCAGGTTGGTGATGATGGCATCCAGGGCACCATTGTTGTAGCCGTTCTTAACTTCGCTCCGGACTGCAGGCTCACTGGCATGAACCAGTTTGAGGGTGGGAACCCCGCTGCTGTAGTCGATGCCCAAGCTACGACCTGACATTTCACCAATCTGGTATCCCGCATCCCGCACCTTCTGGAGAATGGCATCGATGGGACTGATGGGCACTGTCCACCGTCGCGCTTTGGCTTGCTGTCGGATTTCCTGATCCAGTTGCAGGGCGCGATCGCTCAGTTCATCATCACTCAAATATTGGCGGATCTTCTCGCCATAGGGCTGACCAATCGTCACGGTGCGGCATTTATTCAGTTGACGAATAATCAGATCCCCAAAATCTAAGTCAATCACAGGGGAGGCATTCAGCCATTCCTGGTAGCGCTGTTTGGTCAGGCGTTCTAACTCCAGTTCTCCCAGGGCTTCCTTACGCTGCTCAAACTCAGTTTGAATGTCCTGGGCCAAGTCTTCCCGCTGGGTGTTCAGGTATTCTTCCAACAAACTTTGCATCGTGTTATAGAACTGAATCTTGGGTTTTCTCCCCGCTTCAATAGAGGCGATCGCTGCCTGGGCAATGCCATCCACTTTGAGGCTAAACAAGAACTGCTGGGTAAAGTTGTGGGAGGTGCTGGTAAAGTTGGTACTGTCCACAGACGCTTCCCCAGTACTGGCATCGGAAGCCTGTACCTTTTCGCCACTGGCTCCCCAATACTCTGCCATCGCCTCAACCGCTTCTTTTTTCGCCCGATCAAACTCGACAATTCTTGCCATCAGGTCGATCGCGGCACTCAATTCTTCCAGGTCAATCTGAATTGGAACAGGCTGGAAGAGAACGCCTTCCATGCTTTTTTCTAAGCGAACCAGTTCCCCAGCCAATGCCAGCTTGTTGGTGAAGTCTTGCTGTCCTGGAATGCCCTGAGACACAAGCCTTTTTGCGATCGCTTCCGCTGACGAGCCAACTTCTTGAATTTCGCTTTTGGAAGCCAACAACCGAGTCAGCACATGGGGATCTCGAAAGGCGGTTGCCGAAAGTAGCACATAGGCATCGCTGCGGGGCAGAACATACTCGGTCATAAAAACCGCAGTGCTGCGAATATCCTGCCCATTCGATTGCTTGTCTTTGTCCTTCAACGTCAGCTTGGGCAACGCACCCGCCCCGCCGCCGCCCAGGTCACACTCATCCAGAATAAAGGTGGCGCTGGGCGCAATGGTTTCCAGAAAGGTGCGACGGATTGAGCCTTTCTGGTTGAGTTGGTCGTAGGTGGTGAAAATGCAGTTGTATGCGCCCAGCGTGCCATCGTTCTGAAACTGCTGGATCAGACGCTGGATTTCCCGCTCTTGTTGTTTGGTGTCTGGTGTCTGAATCCGCCCCCGCACGGTGCCATCGGGAGCGGTCAGTGCTAGATCAAGATGGGAGTTGGTAAAGAAGGGGCGAATGTGCTCAGCCACCCCGGTATCGACCATATCCCGCGCCAGCATATCCACATACAGATCAGGCTTCGCGGTGATGAAAACAGCAATACCCTGACGAGTTGAGGCACCGCTCTCTGCAACTGGACTCACAACAGGCGCAATCAAGCCGCTGACAATGCGCCCTTTACCAGTGCCTGTGTCGTTGGCAACCAGCGTTGGGCGTCCACGATCCCGGTTGAAGTAGGCGATCGCTAACCCATCAATCTGTTCCGCCGCATAGCGCGAGTGGAGAGTTGGGATATCACAGCCCAGACG
>JBAUTA010001183.1:0-8231 GCA_049581985.1 Kovacikia sp. | reverse complement strand
CTGCCCTGTTCGCTATTTAAATTGGTCTAACTCATGGTGTGATCAGAGAATTTGAGATAGAAAGCGTTGGGTTCGTTCTTCCTTAGGATGCTGGAAAAACTCGACTGGAGCCGCCTGCTCCACCAGCATGCCTTCATCCATTAACACAATCCGATCGGCAACTTCTCTGGCAAAGCCAACTTCGTGGGTAACGACAACCATCGTCATACCGGATTTTGCCAGCGCTAGCATGACATCCAATACTTCGCGAACCATCTCCGGATCAAGGGCGGAGGTGGGTTCATCAAACAGCATAATTTTGGGTTGCATTGCCAGAGCACGGGCGATCGCCACCCGTTGTTGTTGCCCCCCCGACAACTGGCCTGGATATTTCTGGGCCTGTTCCAAAATCCCCACCCGCTCCAAAAGCTGCATTGCCACTTCCTTTGCCTTTGCCCTGGGCCATTTACGGGCCCAAACGGGAGCCAGGGTAACATTCTGCATCACCGTCAGATGGGGAAACAGATTGAACTGCTGAAACACCATCCCCACTTCCTGGCGGACTGCCTCAATATTTCGCAGGTCGTGGGACAGTTCTTTTCCATCAATCACGATTTTTCCCTGCTGGTATTCCTCCAGAGCATTAAAGGTGCGGATGAAGGTAGACTTGCCGGATCCCGATGGACCCATAATCACAACCACTTCCCCCTGGGTTACCGTCAAGCTCACCCCTCTCAGCGCATGAAACTTGCCGTACCACTTATGAACATCCTGGGCAACAATCAATGGCACAGCCGTAGGCATTGGTTTATTGATCCGTAAAAGGAATGGGTCTGGGCAGAGCTGCGATCGGTAGAACTGTCCAACTTCTATTTTCTAGCAAAAATGCACCCTGAGCGGGCAGGTAAAGCTAGCTCAAGCTGAGTCATCCCTTTATCCGGAGTCACCTGCAACTCTCCAGCACCAAAAAGAAGCTGATTGGGATGGGACTCGCAGCTTTCGATCTGAAGCTGGACATGAGCAGGGTTTGTGCCAACATTGACTGCAATCCACAGTTCCTCCTCTCCCAGCATCCGGGCAAACAGATAAACCGTTGTCTCAGCAAACAGCACCCGGTACTCCCCTATCCGTAATGCTGGGTAAGTATGCCGGAGAGCAATAAGTTGGCGGTGGTAATCAAAGATTTCTAAATCCCATTCAGCCTCAACCGGAAACCCCCGGCGAGAATCTGGGTCAAGGGCACCAGCTAAGCCCACTTCATCGCCATAGTAGATACTGGGTGCGCCAGGAAAAGTCAGCAACAGCAGGGTTGCCAACTCCACACTGGCTCTGTCACCGCCTGCGATCGTCAGCAATCGTGCTGTATCATGACTTGCCAGCAGATTTAACTGAGTGAGCTGAATTTTCCACGGATACAACTTCAAAAGTTTCTGGATCTTGTCCGCATACTCCCTGGCAAACAAGGGTGGATAAGGATGATAGGAGCGATCCTGCACCTGCTCCATGACGACACGATCGCCCGCCGTAAAGGCGATCGTCGGTGCGGCAAATAGATAGTTCATTACCCCATCAAACTGGGTGCCATCCAACCATTCCCGCGAGTCACCCCACACTTCCCCAACGATGTAGGCTTCTGGATTGAGGGCTTTGACGCGACTGCGAAATTCCTGCCAGAAACCGGCAGCTTTGACCTCAAATGGCACATCCAAACGCCAACCATCAATCCCAAATTTGATCCAATACTCGGCAATTTCCATGATGTATTCCCGCACTTCCGGGTTGTCATGGTTAAATACAGGCAGTGCCCGATTTCCAGCCCAACCTTCATAGTTAGCGGGAAATTCCCCATTGTAGGCAGACAGGGGCCAGCCATGCAGTTTGAACCAGTCCACCCAGGGAGAATGGGGCCCATTTTCCAGCACATCATGGAAGAAGAAAAATCCCCGACTGGAATGATTAAACACCCCATCCAAAACCACTTTGATATCCCGTTGATGGGCCTCATCTAGCAGTTCCTTAAAGGCAGAATTGCCCCCCAACATCGGATCGACCTGATAGTAGTCATGGGTATGGTATCGATGATTGCTGGCAGACTGAAAGATGGGAGTGAAATAGATTGCTGTAATTCCCAGGTCTTGCAGGTAACCCAGCTTCTCCGTCACCCCCCAGAGGTCACCCCCTTTATATCCCTGCAGCGTGGGCATAGCTGACCACTCTTCCCAAGTCGCATTGTTTAATAATCGCTTGCGGGGTTGCTGGCTCCGGGCAAATCGGTCTGGAAAAATTTGATAGAAAACCGCGTGCTTAACCCAATCAGGTGTTTGAAGCTCCATAAAAAAGTGAATGCCTATCTCTCTCCAAGCGCTAGAGTACAGGCATTCATAGGTTTTTAACTCTGCTTTTCGGTACAGAATCGATCAAATATTGCTTTTAGAATTTAAGCAAGAAGGGTGTTAACACTGAAAAAACAAGCAGGGCAACCCAGGCAGCCTGAAACATTTGCTGACGCTGCTCCTCTTGAGCGGGATAGGCAACGGCATAAGCGATCGCCTTAGATTTATACCGATTCAAAATCTCTCTTTGATCAGTGGGGTAATGCATCGAATACCTTTAGTTACTTTATATGAAGCAATTGTAACGAAATTATTACAAATAGGCAACCTATTCTAAGGATTCATCTTCTTTCCCTGCTCATTCTTTCAAGGACGGCTTCACGGAGATGGCTACGCATAAATCAGGCCTGTCGTATTTGGTCCGGCAAAATCAGGGCTTTAGCCCCTATACCTGACTTCTCAGGCATCCTTTCACTTTCGTCCTTTCACTTGCCACGCCCTTTTTGAGAACTTAATTTGAGAACTTAACTCGTTAAATGGTGCTAGGTAACGAATTCAGGGCACTCTAGAGGCAAATAGACTTTTTGCTGTAATTCAGTTATCGCCATGTCAACCCCTATCCTGTTTGTAGAACCCTGGTTGGCTCAAACCTCTAGCAAAACCATCAAATCTAAACCTGGCACAGCTGAACCGACCAAACCCCAGGGAGCAGAATCCACTCAGATATGGATGATGTCCTCTGGCGGATTGCTTGTGTTGCTCATAGCTTTAGGTGTAGTCTCCAAGATCAGTGCGGATAAGTTAGCTAAACAACTCAAATTTGAAACATTCAAGAATCGAGAACTCCAGAAGAAGCTGAAGTACGCCGTTGAAACCATCGGTAAGATGGAGCGGAATCCCGACTTGATTCACTCACGGGAATTTAACCTTGACTATTTGAGAATGCGGATGGACGAAGAAGTGTTTCACTTCGCCATCCTGAATCAGATTAAAGTCAGGGTTAAAGAAAAAATTAGTGTGGCACTCCGCCCGACCCAGGGTAACCAGGGAGAAATTGGGATTGCCAGCACAGGACGGCAGGTTGATGAAGTTTTTGATGTGGAATACGAGCCTGGGGATCTGCCCAAGGGCACAAAGCGGGTGCTGTTTCGGATTCAGATTAAGATCCTCAAACTGCCAACTCAGCCAACCTCTGTCACCATTAATCAGATCATTGACTGTATGGAGACGTTCCTTAGCCCAACGGGTGAGAATGATACCTGGCAGCCAACTATTCAAGGTCGAATCGCGAATATGCATTGGGATCAAAAGGCAAAACCAACGCCCCTGCTTGTGTTAGAACAAACCCAGGAGGGGACAAATGTTACCTTTAGAACCACGCGCATGGCGCAGGCCTAAACGATAAAATTCCCTCAGTTCCTTAGAATTGATTAGAATTCCTGGCAGCAGCTACAAAACAACTCACTGTTTGATCAAACGGATTGACCAAACAGATTGACCGACCAGTAGGGTGCTATTAGCGTCAGCACAACGCACCAGTGGACAGGTTGACCGAATAAGCAGGTTGAGCCAACCGCAAGGTGCTCTTAGCACTAGCATAAAGCACCGATATGAGGTTACTTTATATAAGCCCTGACAAGATCCGGCAGCGCTGCAAAGAAGCGTTAGAGAATAGATCTGTCAGGTCTCACGATCGCTGATGCAGTCTGCTTGTGGGATAGTATGGGGATGCGATCGGCGTGCTTCCAGAGGCGGATTTTTCCAGGCTCACCTAGCTTGTCCATGGAATGACACAATCTTCTTCCCAGTTTGATGTTGCTGTAATTGGGGCAGGAATGGCAGGCTTGGCTTGCGCCCAGCAGCTTAAGCAGGCAGGTTACCGAGTCGTTGTCCTGGAAAAATCCCGTGGCGTTGGCGGGCGAATGGCAACCCGACGTTTCCATGGCATTTTTGCTGATCACGGAACCTGTTACCTGACTCCCAAGGGCGATCGGTTTCAAGCGTTCGTCAATCAGTTACTTGAAGCGGGCATCCTGCGAGTTTGGACTGATTTGATTTATGAGATGGAACCCGATGCTGGGTTGATCTCACCTCTACGAGAAAATCGCTTAGACGATCGCTATCCCCGGTATATTGCCCCCAACGGCATGACTGCGATCGCCAAATTTCTGGCAACCGACTTAGAAATCCGTCTGAATCAGCGGGCTCACACCTTGGAACTGACGCCAGAACACCACTGGCGATTGCTAACCGAGCTGACAACCCCAGACTCCCCCGCTTCTGCACCCGCCAGTGTGCTGGTGGACGCAGTGGTTGTAACCGTTCCAGCTCCACAGGCAGTGGGACTGCTGCAATCCTTACCGGAGGCCCTATTGCCCGCCGAGTTTATGGATGATTTAAGGTCTGTAGAGTTTTTGCCCTGCTTGAGTGTGATCTCGGGTTACGCTCCGGAACATTATGCTGCCTGGTTAACGCAATATCCAGACCTGCAAGCAGTGACATTCTCTCACCATCCTGCGATCGCCTGGCTTGGGGTAGATAGCAATAAACGATTAGCCCCCGACCAACCCGTATTCGTGATTCAGAGCACAGCATCTTTTGCCAAAAACTACCTGGAGGTAACTGACCTGCAAGCAGCGGGGCGGTTGCTCTTGCAACATGCAACCGAGCAGATGGCAGTTCCCTGGCTATCTACTCCCGCGTGGGTTCAGGTCCATCGTTGGCGCTATGCGTTTGCAAAGAAGCCTTTACCCGATACCTATCTGGTAGCTCCAACCCCAATTCCGTTAATTGTTGCTGGCGATTGGTGCGGTGGCATGAAAGCGGAAAATGCCTTTCTTTCAGGATTAGCAGCGGCCCAGTACCTCGATCAGCAATAAACCTGAGAACTCCCTGAAACTGCTCAGATTCAGGGAGTTCTCTAGACTGAAGAAAACTTTGTCGGCGTTAGTCCGCAGCTCCCTCATTGGTCCGACCTGCCCCTTCCTGATCGCCCTCAGCATCCTCTGCGCGGTTGCTATTGTCGTAGCGTCTTCTACCCATGCGACCTGTGTTGGCTTTCTTGCGGAACTTACGGGCATAAGCCTGGTTACGGAGAGCTTTTTCTTTTTTTTGGTTGCGGCGTTTAGCCATGTTTACCCCTTATAAAACAACCGATTGAGCGAGGAGCAGAAATCCACACCTCAAAAGTCAGCTTGTCTGCCAAGCTGACCTAAGAAGAATTCTGTAAATTCCCAGCGAGAAGATCACTTTAACATAAATCGAAAAGTCTCTTAGACCTGAACGGGTGAAATCACGCGTAAACAGAGGTAAAAAAGACGGTGAAAAAGCCTGGAGCTAACGGCTCAAGAGTTTTTTAATTTTTCATCCCTGATCGTTATATCCCTCACCATTTCCTCCTTCACCAATCTCGCTGCCCATTGCAATGCCTCTTCAGCAGTTACAAGCTTTCCCTCTGCCCTGGCTAGCTGAATCGCCGCTAATAGGTGTCCGATCCGGGGACCGGCAGGCAAATTTAGCCGAGTCATCAAATCCTGTCCGCTGAGGAGAGGGATGGGATGGGCTACGGGATCGGTGGGAATTAGGAATCGTTGAATCAGCGGAATCATGATTTCTGCAGGGGTTCCTGCCGCGATCGCGAGCACCGCTACGGCCGGGAAAGTAGCTCCTACCCCCTGAAAAAATTCGTACTGTTCCCGCAGCGAAAGGGGCGGAGGAACCCTGGCTGACTCCCACGGACAGACCATCAAAGTGTGCGATTCTTGGGCCAACAAGCAGATCTGGGGTAAGAACTTGAGAATGGTAGCGACTGCCTGAATTTCATTGCGGCTATACTTCAAGCGTCGTAGTTGCGCCTCTGCCTCATACGGATCGGTAGGCATAAGGCTGGTCAATTTTGCGATCGAGAGCCAGGTTCGAACCGATCCCCGCACTTTTGAAGCGGAAGTGTTCTGCAAGTAACGGGGGGAATCGGCAGGTAGATTGGCACTCGTCACGGGGGAGGGCCTTGAAGCATGTCGGATGCGACCAAGCAGATCCGGTGTAAAGTCAGGCAGAATTTCTTGCAGCCTTACCGATGCCTGGTCGATCGCAGCAATCAAATTGAGACTGTGAACCGTTGCGTTGGGAAACCAGTCTTGTAACAGTCCATCCTGCCAGGCTGTCGTTAACCAGAGGGTGCCCTTGAGTGTTCCGAGCAAATAATTTAACTCTGATTGGATGCGCTCAGCCGCAATCCGATGCAGGAGCGGTGCCAGTTGGCGAATCACCAATCGCGTTTTCTCATCTACTGAAAACCCTAGCTGGGCAGCCTGACGGTAAGCTCGCAGCAGCCGTAGGGGATCTTCCTCCAAATTCTCGGCGGAAACCATCCGGAGCAGATGCTTTTGCAGATCGGCATAGCCCTGGAGCGGATCGATGAGCTGATCTGAATGGGGGTTGTAGGCGATCGCATTCACGGTAAAGTCCCGCCGACCTAAGTCAGCTTCCAGCGTTGCTCCGACCTGTTGGGCGAAATCAGCCGTCCCTTGCTCAAATACCACACGGGCAATCTGACGTTCCGCATCAAGCAGGACATAGCCTGCTTGATAGTGACGGGCGATCGCCTGGGCCGTCTCTACCGCACCTTGGGGCAACACAAAATCCAGGTCCAGGTATTCGCTATTTCGTCCCAATAGGGCATCCCGCACGGTGCCTCCGACGAGACAGGCTGAGCGAGGTAGCCATTCCAGGCTAAAGGGCCAGGTCTTAGGAGACAGTGCAGAAGACACTTCGGCAACACTAATTAATTGATAAGAAATACTTTGATTCAATCTTGTCCAGTCCAGTAATTACTTCAAAAGAAGGCGGGAGGTACCAGGGATGAGGGAATTTTAATGCGTCCAAAATCAGGTCAGTAGCTGGGTGCAACTCAATTGGTGCAACTCAATTAAAGAAGATTTTGGGAGTGGAGGGGGCTGCGGCTCAGCCGAACGATGCCCCGATCGGGGGGCGTAGCCCTCACACTCCCTTCCTGACAATTAATCAGAGCTACCCCTTAATCCAAAATTTAAGACTCATGATTCCCCATCGCCCATCGCCCATCGCCTATTTATCCCAGCCTAACGCTGCCAGGAGTTCTTCGCTCATTGCAACGAAAATCTACCCGATCACTGCTGAATAATTAGTCCGTCTGAGCTAGAGTAACAGAAAAGTATCTAGATTCCGCAGCTTCCTCTCGGACGCTGGGAGATTGGGACCATGTGTATTTGTGTTAACTGCCATTATGTAGACCGTTGCTCCACCTATTACGAGGTGGAAAGGCTGCACCAGCAGCTTCATTTGACCGAAACACCAGACTTTGCAGCAGTTAATCCGACGATTAACTACAACCTCACCCTGCCCCAGTATTCTGTCTCAGAAGATGGACAACTGATTGAGGGCGGTGAATTCAGGGAAGAATACGATGTCGTCGGCTGTGACAGCTTTTTAATGGAAAAAGGCAAGTGGGCAAAACTCCGTCCGGGTGAGTTGGTGCCAACTTAGGCCCCAATTTATTTCGTAGTGTAAGCAGTTTGCTTGCGACCCGGACAAAAACTACTTATTCCATCGGTTCAACCATTGCTTTCAATCCTTGAGCCACAAGAGAATGCATGAGTTGGTCAGCCTTGAGACGATCGCCAAAGGCTCCCACTTGCATGACACTGCGCCCCTGTACAGACGTTGAGAAGGCATTCGGAACTAGAGTCCGGATCTGGGCCTGTTGATTATCATTTTCTGGTTCGACTAGCACCCGGTAACGGACTTCCACAAGGTCTACCCGATCGGGCGGCGCGGGGGGAGCGGAGGCATCCCACTGTCCTCCATTACCAATTGTTTTTGTCTTTGAACGACTTCCCGCGTTACCAATGGGAACATTTGAATCGGGAACTGGTAATAAGC
>JBAUTA010001182.1:0-1715 GCA_049581985.1 Kovacikia sp. | reverse complement strand
TCCCTACTCTCCAAGCGATCACCAAAGTATTGCCGATACAGTTGACAGCGCGGCTGGACCGCATTTCCCACCTGCACGACCAACCCCATACTATCCAGCTTAAAGGCCTCCTCAGACCGCAAGCTGACGGGCGTTTCGGAGGCAACAACGGTCTTCATCGCTGTGCCCAGGGCAGGATAGCGTTCTAACGCTCCCAGAAGCCCCACCAGATGGTCTCGGTACAGCCCGGCCTCCGTGGGTGCCGTTTCAAAAAATTCCGCCAGGGTCAGATCGCCGACGGCCAGGTGATACAACGCCGATCGCACCAGGTAGGGATGCCCCCCAATCAGCGCCATCACCTGCCCCACCGCCTGCTCAGGCCAACCCAGCCCATGCAAGGCCACCAGGTTCTGCACCTGAGCCACGGTAAACTCACCCAACTCAATCGGCAACCCCACATTAAACGGTGATTGGTTAATGTCTCTTTGCAAGTAAGGTTCCTGAGAATAGACAATCATCAAGCGGAGGTTGCCCCAGAGCGGGTTACTGCGCGATCGCTCGTGCCAGCCCCGTAACAGCCCACAAAAATCGGTTTCGATATCAGGATAATTAAACACCCGATCGAAGTTATCGATCGCAATCACCAGCGGTTGTTCTGCGCCGTTGAGTAAATATTTCTCAAAGTAGTCCGTACAGTTGTCATTCGCTCCAAAAATATCGTCCCAGTAGTCTTCCAATGGCACCCGCAGACCCACTTGCCTACCCACCGAGGCACAAAACCACTGCATAAACTTATCCAGGTCAGTAAAGAGTTTCTGGTTCGCCTCCTCCAGATTCAAGCTCACGGCGCGGTAGCCCAACTCTGCCCCATGCGCCAGCACCCGCACCATCAACGAAGACTTGCCCATGTTGTGCGGCGATTTAATCCGAATGAGTGACCCCGCTTTCCTCACTTCCTCATAGCAACGCTCTTCGTAGGACGAGGGGATATAAAACCGAGAGTCAATCCGCACCTGCCCTTCGGGTGTTTCTAGCTCCACATCACCGTTGGCCACCTGCCTCTGTCCTTCCGGTGTTTCCAGTCCCATAGTGTTATTGACAGTACTATTGGTTATCGGGCGTGACTGTTCTGCCGCAATGGTGGTCGTTTGAGTGCGCTTGCGCTCCGCCATCGTTATTGCCGCCTCCCGAATCCCCTGGGCAATATTAAGAAACGCCTGATCGCGATTTGTCCATAAGGTCACAGGCTTGGCATTGGTCGGAAACGCTTGCAATTTGCCAAACGGCGCACTCGCCCAATCCACTGGCTTCAAAATCACCGGAATCACCCGCGCTTCTCCTGCCTCATGGCGGTCGATCGCCCGTTGCATCTCAATTTCGTAGCAATAGTTTGATGCCAGGAAGTCAGCGCTAATCAACAGCAAAATCACGTCTGCCGAGTTGAGGTTATCGTCAATCGCCTTTGCCCATTCAGTCCCGGCACTAATTTTGCGGTCATGCCAGGACTTGATCACTTGCTCTCGCTGCAACATGGTCAAATGCGTCGCTAGCTTATCGCGCAATTTCTCGTCTTTGTGAGAGTAAGAGAAGAAAACGTTAATGGGTTCCATGCAAAGGCCAGATGTTTGCGAAGGGGCAAAGACTTGATTTCAGTTCTAATTATCTTCGATAAACCCAAAATTACGAATACCCTGAAAGGGTTGTCTTTTTCCCCTTAATTCGAGGCGCTATTAGAC
>JBAUTA010001181.1:0-2864 GCA_049581985.1 Kovacikia sp. | reverse complement strand
AGAACTGACGGATAACACCCCGAAAGTACGGACTTAAACAGCAAAGTTTCTGTTTAATTCCTTACCCTTGCCTCAGCGATCGCCCACTCTTGAACGCATGACTAACGCACAATTATCCTCTCTCCTTACCGATTTCAGCCTGATAACAGTGCGATCGTAGTTTGTCAGCATGAATTTTCTCCTCTTGCTACGCTGCAATAGCTACGGGCCTTACTATGAATGAATGACTGGCTCGATCAACGCTAGTCAATAGCCCCCAGATCTGAACCCAGTGAGATGAGATCTGAATCAATTGACCTCAGAACTCAAGCGATTCAGAACGAGGACTCGATCGCATCCCCCCACAACTTAATCCCTTCAGATATCACCTCAATCGATTCACCTTAATACTCTATGCATGCATCTGAGAACTCACTTGATTCACGTGAGAACTCAATCAGTTGAGCGATGCACTCAAGCCACCAGCCTCAGAACTCAATCGATTGAGCCGTGAATAGAAAAGGGGCACAGCAGTGCTGCACCCCTGTCATGAAAAATTGTTGGGTGTTGTTTATCCGGCGATCGCGGCTGCTTTTGGCTTGGTCTTGCGAGGTTTACGAAAGTGTTGCCGCATTTCATCCACCAACGGTTCCAGCCCATCGGTTTTCTGCCCCGTCGTTTTGGCATAGGTATAGATGGTCAGAGCAGCGGTGTATGCCTCATTGCCTACCGCCATGCAGGTATCATTCACCAAATCTTGCAACTGCATCAGGGACAGCGACAACGAAGATAACTCATCAAATAATTTCACATCTTTTTGCATCTCGGCCACATCAAAGGAACGCGGTAGAAACTCAGCATTTTTGCTGGCCATGTCTAATGCTTTGGTCACAAAGGCACGGCTTTTATCTCCCATCTTTGGAATCGCTCGACGTTCCTCTGCCATCAAATCGATCAGAAAGGGGAGGCGATCACGAATCACGTTTAGAGCCTCTGCAATGGCGGTGCGATCGTCGGGTGAGAGAGTAGCACTAATGGAATTCATCGGTACAGCGGGTGAAGCACCCGTAGAAACAATAAATTTAATGTGCTAAAGATTACTCTCTATACGCAAAGGGCTGTAACCCCTCACCCCTGAGTTTTCTAATCTAACGGACTCCGGACTCCTCGCCCACCCCGATTCAGCACATGGGTGTAGATCATGGTCGTTTTCACATCCTTGTGGCCCAGCAACTCTTGCACAGTGCGGATATCATAACCATTTTGCAGCAGATGGGTGGCAAAGCTATGTCGAAATGTATGGCAACTCACCCGCTTTTCAATGCCCGCTGCTCGTGTTGCTTGCTTCAGAGTTCGTTGCACTCCCGTTTCATGCAAATGATGGCGACGCACAACGCCGCTGCGTGGATCGCGAGAAAGCCCAAAGGAGGGGAAGACAAACTGCCAAATCCAGTCTCGGTCGGCATTGGGATATTTACGATCGAGGGCAAAGGGCAGGTATACAGAGCCATATCCGGCCTCCAGATCTAGCTGATGGAGCCGTTTAACCCCCTGCAAATGCTGCTTCAGTCGCTCAATTAAGCACTCTGGCAAGGTCGTGATCCGGCTTTCTGCCCCTTTAGTGTCCCGGATGAGAATTTGCTGCTGAGCAAAATCCAAATCTTTTACCCGCAGTCGTAACCCCTCTGTCAACCGCAACCCACTGCCATAGAGCACCTGGATCACCAGGCGATAAACCCCGGATAACTGCTCAATCACCGCCAGCACTTCCTCTTTGGTCAGCACCGTTGGTAAATAGCGGGAACGCTTTGCCCTCAAAGCGTCTAACGGCTCTTCAAACGGCTGATTCAGAACGTAGCGATACAAGAACAGCAGGGCACTGAGCGCCTGATTTTGGGTAGAGGCCGCCACCTGTTCCTCGACGGCCAGATGGCTGAGAAATGCTTCTATTTCGGCCTTGCCCATATCTCTGGGATGGCGCTTGTTGTGGAAGAGAATGTAACGCCGAATCCAATAGACATAACTCTCTTCCGTTCGATACGAATAATGCTTAATGCGAATTGCCTCCCGAACCTGATCCAGGAGTTTTTTGGGCGGTGCGGCCATTGGTAGATACCCAGGAATTACCGAAGTGAATGTGTATTAAATAGTACATCTGTTTTTGGGTGGTTTCTTAAGCTTTACAGAAGTTTTAACCTCTGCCAAACAGGTAGAGGTATTGTATGGATAGCATCTGTCTAAACCCCGATTTCGGGATCTTAGGCAGACGGAATCGGTCTAAGCATCTGTTTGAGGATCTTAGGCAGACGGAATCGGTCTATCTATCCAAATCAGGGGAATAGGCAGACGGGATCTGTCTAACCGCCCCGGTTTGGATCATAGGCAGATGCCAGTCAGCCTAAACACCTGTTTGGGGATCATAGGCAGACGATACTCTGTCTATCTATCCAAATCAGGGGAATAGGCAGATGAGATCTGTCTAATAAAGAGTTGTGCCGCCTGAGTTATTGGTGAGGGCGTAGTGAAAGGTTGCCTGTTGTGGCTTGAGCTTTCAATCTCTGGCATCTGTCCAGTATGAGTGCGATATTAGAGGTAGTATTCAGTCATTTCTGAAATCTCAGTATGCTGGAATGGTTGGCAGTCACAACAGGGGTAGAGCTAGGTAAGCTAGTGCTGGAACAGGTTCTTGATTTGGGTAAGCCTGTCTTGGAGGGGTATGTACAAGATTTTTTTAAAGATTGCTTGAGTAGCGGAGTCAGCCGACTCAATGCCACAGCACTGAAAACACCAATGGCAGAGGCAGTTGGCTACTTTATCAAGCGATTTATTAAAGAACTTCAGATTAATGATGTTCCCGAAACCAGTATTCAACATCACTATAAGGC
>JBAUTA010001180.1:0-6831 GCA_049581985.1 Kovacikia sp. | reverse complement strand
GATGTGATTGATGCTGAACCAGAAGAGGATTTGCAGCATCAGCCCCGGCAAAATTTGCCGCCCATTGCCGGACATATTTGCTTTGATCACGTGACGTTTCGCTATCATCCGGAGAGTGAGGTAAATGTGCTGGAGAACCTCAGCTTTGAGATTAAGCCCGGGCAAATGGTGGCGATCGTGGGGCGCAGTGGATCGGGTAAAACCACAATTTCGAAGCTGATGTTAGGGCTGTATCCCCTCACCAGTGGCAAGGTTTTGATTGATGGTCATGATCTTTCTAACCTGGCGTTGCGATCGCTGCGTCAGCAAATTGGAGTCGTTGATCAGGACACCTTTTTGTTTGGCGGCACCATTCGCGAAAATATCAGTATTGGTTATCCCGATGCCACCTTGGAAGAGATCCGGATCGCTGCCCAGCAGGCAGGAGCAGATGTCTTCATCCAACAATTGCCCATGGGCTATGAAACGCAAATCGGGGAAGGAGGGGGCTTGCTATCGGGGGGACAGCGCCAACGGTTGGCGATCGCCCGCGCCCTCCTGGGTAATCCTCGTCTGCTGATTTTTGATGAAGCCACCAGCCACCTCGATTCAGAATCAGAACGCATCATTCAAACAAACCTGAATACCATTCTCCAGGGCAGAACCTCTGTCATCATCGCCCATCGGCTTTCCACCGTGCGTAAGGCAGATTTGATTCTCGTCCTGGATCGCGGTTTATTGGTCGAAAGCGGCACCCACGATGAATTAATGGCCCATCGTGGACACTACTACTATCTCAATCAGCAACAACTTGCCGGAGCAGTTTAGTGAATGTTCAGGAAAGAACAAGGGGAGCCTGAAATCCTTCCCCCTTGTCCATTGTGGGAGAGGAGAACCCAAGGGCTGAGGGAAATCTCTGTAATGGATAGCATCCAAATAAAAGGGGCGCGGAAAAGGCTCGAAGTTCCTCTCTCGCTTGGGGGAGAGGGAATTAGGGTGAGGGCAGAGGGAGCCATCGCTCAGCAGGTTGGTTGAAACTGCATTAGGAAAAGGAGGGCAACATGCCTACTTATTCGGTAGACTCACAAACACCAACGCCAGATTCTGTAGAGATAAACAACCAAGCCTCGCCGCCCAGACAGGGGCAGCAGGCAAAACCGGAAACGGATACCTGGTTTTTTGCAACGCACGAGTTACTGGATGCGCTGCCCCAGGTCTGGACGCGGGGATTGTTGTATCTACTGGTGGGTTTTGCGGCGATCATCATTCCCTGGACTCTATTATCAAAAGTAGATGAAACTGGCAGCGCCAGGGGGCGGTTAGAACCGAAGGGAAGAGCCATTCGTTTGGATGCAGCGGTGACAGGCACCGTCAAGGCAATTAAGGTCAAAGAAGGGGAATCCGTTGAGGCTGGACAGGTTTTGATGGAACTGGAATCGGAAGTCACCCGTGCCGACCTCCAGCAAGCGGAGGCAAGGCTAGAGGGTGAGAGCAATCGGCTGGTGCAGTTACAGTTGGTCAAGAAACAACTGGAGATTACAAACCGAACTCAACGTCTCCAAAATCAAGCGCAGGAATCTGCTCAACAAGCCCAAATTAGCCAAATCCAACAACAATCGGATTTCAATCGATCGTCATCCACCTTGACGCAGGAATTGCTGGCTAAAGATGAGGATAGGGTGAAACGCTTTAAAGCCCTCAGCCAACAAGGAATTATCTCCGGACTTCAAGCGGAAGATGCGGAACGTGCCCTGATCGAAAGTCATCAACGGTTGAGAAAAAATCAGGCAGATCTGCAACAGTCCCAATCGGAATTAGAGAAACAACTGAGTACCTATCAAAAGACACGGCGTGAAGGTGAGTTGAGCCTGATTGAGAGCGAAAAGCAGCTTCAAGAACTGCAAGCCCAAATCGTAGAGTTGCAATCGAACATTACTCAAACCAGAAATGCCCTCAAGTCCCTCCAATTTCAGCTGCAGCAGCGCACTCTCCAGGCTCCCATTGCCGGGACGGTGTTTCAGTTGCCGATCAAGAGTGCTGGAGCCGTGGTGCAGCCGGGTACCCTGGTGGCTCAGATTGCCCCCAGGGATGTGCCCTTAGTTCTAAGGGCACAAATGAGTAGCCAGCAGAGCGGTTTTTTGCGGATAGGATTGCCCGTTAAGGTGAAGTTTGATGCCTATCCTTTCCAGGACTATGGCATTGTGGAAGGACGCCTCAGTTGGATTTCCCCCGATTCTAAAGTTCAGGAAACTGGTCAGGGGCAAACAGAAGTGTTTGAGCTGGAAATTACCGTCGATCGCCCCTATATCCAGACTCCGACCCGACAAATTCCGCTGACTCCAGGCCAAACCGCGGCTGCCGAAGTCATCACCCGTCAGCGCCGTGTCATTGACTTTATCCTGGATCCATTCAAGAAATTGCAAGAGGGTGGGCTAAAGCTTTAATAGATTGCTTACCCCTTGCTTACCACGGGTTGCCAACCAGCGTAAAGCCTGCCCAGTAATAGGGATGGGACAGGTCTGTTTGCCTGGGCAGGTCGGGGGGAAGACTCTGTTTCCCTCCCGACCAGCGGAGTTCGCTGTGCTGAATTTGAACCCGCTGACTGAGCATGGCAATTTGTGCCCGCCGCAGGGCTTCTGCCTTCAGCGGGGCAGTCTTAAGCTGTTGATAAAACTCTGTCACCAACCCCAACGTGCCAGCGTCACTGACATACCAGAGACTGGCCAGAACTGATTTAACACCAACCTCAACGGCCAGTCCAGCAAATCCTAACTCAGTATTGCTATCTCCCAGGGCAGTACGGCAGGCACTGAGGACTAATAATTCAACCGGGGGGTCGTCTAAGCGCAACTGCTTCAGTTGGTTCAGCCGCAATTTGGTATCCCACAGTTGAATGTAGGAACGATTCAAGGTTTGCAGTTGGGCCTCGGGCTTAATCAATTTTTCTGAACCCAAATGATTGGAGTAGTCTCGAACGCTCACGACTTCAGGCTTAAACTCACCATGGGTGGCAAGGTGAATAATGCCGAACTTCTGGTGCTGATGCTGCGTTTTTAAGTTCTCCAGAGTGAATTGCTGATTCAGAAAAAGTTTGCCTGACCAAAGGGTTTTTGTAATCAGTGACAACTCCACAGGAACCGCAGGTAAAGGAGCTTGATTGGAGCCAGTAAAGGTTGATCGCCCCATGGCCAGAACTTGAGTTTGCCGGATATCTCGATAACGGGTATCGGTCAGGCTTAAGTTGGGCATCAGTCCAATGCTATATTTCTGGATCAGAAACTGCTGGTGAACACTGTCGTAGAGAGCAGCCAGGGGCAGGGAGTTGAGCTGGGTATCAAGGATAAAGGTAATATTTTGAATCCCCCGCTGCTTTAAGTCTGCTTCGATGGGGGCTATCAGCCATTGGTAGAGTTGTTGAGCTGATTCTTTGTAACTCTCACTGTCCGTTTTGCTGGGATCGGAAACCTCGTTGCGAAAGATCTGGGCAAGGTCTGCTACCTTCTCGCGGGTTGCAGCAGAGATTCGCCTCCGGATAGGAGGGGCATCACTGCTAACCAGCACCAATTCCAATTGGTTGTTGCGGGAGTCCCCATTCAGTGAGGTGGGGACAAAGGTGCCATAGAGGATTGCGGTTTTGATGCCAGTCGATTTCTGAATCGTGTTGAGTACGTTGCAGGGATTGACCGTTGATTGATGGGAACTTGAATTTAGATAGGACTGATAGGCTTGAGAGATCTTTGTTTCAGTTGTAACAACGCCAGTATCAATGCAGACTGCATTAACCAGCAGGGGGAGCGTTGGGGCTGCTGGAAATGGAGATGAAGTAGTTTCTTCACGCTGACCACGCTTGCGATCGCTGGAACGGATAGCTTCGGGAAAAGCACTGGCCGCAGACCGATCGGCGTTGGAGTTGGTTGGTTCCCACTCTGTTAGGGGGGCAATCCCAGTCCCAATGAGTTGGATGGTGCCATCCCGGCTGACAATCAGATCGGTCGCATTTTTTCCAATTCCCCCGGTCAGCAGTTCAGGTAGCCTTGTGATCGCAACTGTTCCGGTTGGCAGTTGCCCCTGATTCAGGGTAGGAGGTTGGATCTCCAGACTCAGCAGCCTGCCTGGTTCATTCAAACGCACCAGGTTTTCTGATAAGACGGTAACCGTCATCTGGCTATTCCCGGTCAGCCCCTTCGCTGGAGAACTGAGGTTGAGAACTGCTCCCGGTTGCCAGTCTGGGGCAGCGAGGGCATCTGAAATCTCAACGAGAGGACTGGCATGGTTGGCGTTAAAAGGACTGATACCACCCGCAGCAAACCCGTTCAGTCCGGTGGAGTTCGTTAGAAAAACAGTGGGCACATTAAGGCTGGCATCGGATCTGAAGACAGTACCCACCGGACTGATCAGGAATGGGTTGGAATTACCGACTGTGACCTGAATTGCAGTGTTGACGATGGATAGATTGCCAACCTGGGTCTCAGAAATAATGCCTCTCACAAGGTTTTCAAGGGTGGCTCCAAGGCTGGGATTTAAGAATAGATTGCTAGTATTTACCCCATTGCCTCCGATTTGGTTGACCACGCTACCCGGATTGCCCGATGGGAGCGAAAGGGATTGGGCCTGCACGGATTCTCCGCCGCTGGCAATGACCACAGAAACCGTAGCCAGCAATAAGCGGATGAATCCTAACGAGTAGTCTCTGCCTTTTGCTACAGCGTTTTTTACCAACATTCAATACACCCCCTTAAAGAAATTAACCCTGAAATGAAACCCAGTTGAATTGCCATCAGTCGATAGCATGATGAATCAGCCTTAGCGAAGGATCCACCGAGAGGATCCTGACGGACTCCCACTCTGTAAATGGGTATCGGTTACTGCGCGTTTGGAGAAACCCGCACAATCTCCTGCATTGCGCTACTATCCAGCCCCCCATCTGCCAGCAGTGCCTGCCAATCTTGAACGAAGGTGGCTTCCCTGGGATGGGATTGACGCAATCCGGCTACCTGGGTTAGCGCGTCATACCAAAGTCCGGCCCTGGCATAGAGTGCTGCTCGTTCCAGGGGTTGGGCTGTTTGCAATTGCTTAGCCAGGGATGGCGCGGTTGCAACTCGTTGGATGGCAGCTTTCACAAACTGATTAGCAGAGGAATCCTTGAGATCGCAAAGAACAACAAAGCTCCAGTAATAGGTCTGATTAACTTTCAAAGCTTTTCCAGATGGCAGGCGAAGTCCAATCACTCCGGGCGATGTTTGGGTGACACGGGCGATCGTCGTGTTGCCTGGCTTGCCATTTACATCCTGTTCTCTTAACCTCAGTTCCCCAGGCAGTTTGGGGCTGAGAGCATAGGGGACATAAATCCAAACGGTGGGGCGGGCTTCCGTGGTTCGTCCCCAGATCAACTCTCCGTTCGAAGTCTCCAGCTTAGGCACCAAAGCGGTCAAAGGCGTGTTGACGATTGGGCAACTGCCAATTCCACCGCGATTTCCAGCTCCACTGGTTTGGGGCGGATTGCCTGTTGGCGGCGGTTCCTTAAGTTGGTAACGAATTCGATGGTTTCCCGGATTGGGGCTGGATTGGGTAGCCTGAGCTGATGCCTGATGAACGCAACTCAAACTGAAGATCAACCCCATCAGGGTAGATACCAGGAACTGGGATCGGAGCCATTGTTTTATCATGAGTTACCCCGCTTCTATTGCTGTGAGAAGATGGTGTTTTGCTTGAGCGGCATTGTAAACAAGGAAGCTGCCACTGGTTGCCACCAGCGCGATCGCCGCAGGAACAAGCGGAATCCAGCCGCCCTGTTTGAGAACGGCAAAACAGACGCCTCCCAGAATGATCAGAGTGGCGCTCCCGGCCAAACCAAGATAAAGGGGCGAACGCAGATACAATCCCAGTAAACCGCCTGTCATGGACCACCCCCCAATCCACAGAACCTCAGCCCAACCTGGCCAGACCCACAGCAAGGGGCGGTGATTGATGACGGCACTCAGGATCTGACTCACCATCTGAGCATGCAGCACCACGCCTGGCACCGTTTGAGTATTTCCCAGCCCATAGCTATAGGGGGTCAGGTAGCGATCTTTGTTATCACTATCTACACCAATTAAAATGATTCGGTTTCTGATGTATTCGGGATGGGGATCGTTTAAAACTTGAGTCACAGTCACTTGCTGGGCAAGTTCGATCGGCGTCCGATAGTTAAGCAGAATTTGGGAGCCGCCTGCTTCGAGCTTTTGGTAGCCTCCAATGGGCGATCGCAACCGCTTAAAGACCACCTTTCCCAATTGCCAATCATTGTCGGGCGTAATCGTACTGGCGTAGCCCATGTCTTCTAAATATCGAGCAGCCAGCAAGAAACTAAGCGCGTAACCTGTGGCGCAGGGAACGGCAGGTTTGGGGCTAACAGACAACAGTTGGCGGCGGATGATCTGATGCGAGTCAACCACCACATCCGTAAAGCCCAGACGCTGCTTGGGTAATCCCGGCGGCGGGGCAATTCCCGCATCATCGTTATCAGGGATTTTGCAGGCAGCCACAACCCGATCGCTCTGGTGCAAATGGGTTAGTAAATCCTGACGACCAGATCCCTGGGGAATATCGCGGTACAGATCTAACCCAATCCCATGGGGTTGATAGCGCTCCAGCTTTTGCAAAAGTTGGGTGACGGTGCGATCGCTGAGGGGATCTTCTTTTAATTGCTGGAAATCCGCTTCCGTTGCTTTCACGATTAGAATGCGCTGATCCAGACCTTCCCCAGGTCGCAGGCGCATTAGTTGATCAAACGCCCAAAGTTCAGCTGCCTGTAGTCCTCCCAAAAATCGCAGTCCCACCACCAGGGCGGTCATTAGCCAACCCGTCAAC
>JBAUTA010001179.1:0-6153 GCA_049581985.1 Kovacikia sp. | reverse complement strand
GGTGATCACGGGCCACTTGTCCCCAGTTCCCTTTCTCCTCTCTCTTTTACCAAGCCTTAACCTTCAGCGTTTAGTTTTCAACCGTTGGGACTTTCCATGTTGAGGACAAGAGCATGGATGGGGCCAGTTCAATTACCTGCGTGTAATTAACTTTGGATTCTGAATCTATAGCTATCGCCAGATTGATTAGGAAATCGGATTCAGGGGGGAGTGGGGGCAAAGCCCCCAGCCAGGGGTTCCACCCCTGTACCCCGTCCTAACCAATATGGCTAAGGCTCTAAAACGAGTCAGGCAACCCAAAATCCAAAATCCAAAAGGGATATCAATGCTGAAGCAAACCTTTCCCTCCCGTGAAGCTCTTCGACGCTTCCCCTTCGGTTTGGCCGATGTTGCAGTAATCCTTGGCACGCTGGTGCTGATTGCGCTAATTGCACGGGTGGGCGCTGGTACATTGGTCAGTTTTAGACCGCCCGAAGATGTGCCAGGTGTGACGCTTGATCCGTGGAATTTGCCCTACTATGCGGGGCGATCAACGCTGCGAATGTTCATCGCCCTATTTTTTTCGACCGGATTCACCCTTGCCTATGGGTACGTTGCCGCCTACAGCCGTCGGGCTGAGAAAGTTCTGATCCCCTTGCTCGACATTCTGCAATCGGTTCCAGTCTTGGGCTTTTTGTCGATTACAGTCACGGGGTTCATTGCGCTCTTTCCGGGAAGTTTGCTGGGGCTGGAAGCCGCATCTATTTTTGCGATTTTTACCAGCCAAGCATGGAACATGACCTTTTCGTTCTATCAATCGCTCAAAATGGTGCCCCGCGAATTGGATGAGGCGACCACCCTCTATCGGTTGTCGCGCTGGCAGCGGTTTACCAAACTGGAAGTGCCCTCAGCCATGATTGGTCTGGTCTGGAATGCCATGATGAGTTTTGGTGGAGGTTGGTTCTTTGTCGCTGCCAGCGAAGCCATTAGCGTATTGAACAAACAGTACACCCTGCCTGGAATTGGTTCCTATGTGGCAGAAGCGGTTTCCAACAGAAATCTGCCCGCTCTGGGATGGGCAGTTTTGACGATCGCGATCGTGATTTTGCTCGTTGATCAGCTCTTCTGGCGACCGCTGATTGCCTGGTCAGACAAGTTCCGAATGGAACAGAGTGCCGCTGCGGAGGCTCCTGAATCCTGGGTTTATAACTTGCTGAAAGCTGCTCGCTTACCCCGTCTGGTTGGGCAAGTGCTGCTCCCTGTGGGCGACAAGGTCAATCGCTTGCTGTCAGGCCTAACCCCTCCGCCTGCCCCAGTCAGGCTCGATGCAAATTCCCAGGTTTTGGGCGATCGCTTCTATAACGGTTTAATGCTGGGAATCATTGGCGCGCTGCTGGTGACAGGGATCCATTTTATTCTGACAACCGTTGGTCTTGAGGAAGTGTTCAAAACCTTTTGGTTGGGGCTGTTAACTCTGCTACGGGTGATTGTGTTGTTAGTCTTCGCAACCCTAATCTGGACACCGATCGGCGTAACGATCGGGTTTAATCCCAAAATTGCCCGCCTATTTCAGCCCGTTGCCCAATTCCTGGCATCCTTCCCAGCAAACTTCATCTTTCCCTTTGCCACCCTCTTCTTCATCCAGTCCCACATCAGCATCAACTGGGGCAGCATCCTGCTCATGTCTTTGGGTGCCCAATGGTACATTTTGTTTAACTCGATTGCTGGAGCCATGAGCATCCCCACCGATCTGCGTGAGATGGCAACCGACTTTGGGTTAAAGGGTTGGTATCTCTGGCGCAAGCTGATTATTCCTGGCATTTTTTCCGCCTGGGTAACGGGCGGCATTACTGCCAGCGGCGGTGCCTGGAATGCCAGCATTGTCTCTGAAGTTGTCACCTGGGGACAAACAACCCTGGTCGCCAGTGGTCTGGGATCCTACATCGCAGAGGCAACCGGAAAGGGCGATTGGCCCCGTATCACTCTGGGTATTAGCATGATGAGCCTATTTGTTGTAGGAGCCAACCGTCTGTTTTGGCGGCGGCTATATCACCTGGCGGAAATTAAATATCATCTGTAAGGAAACCTCCTGCTATGCTTCTGCCGTCTACCGCTACCGACATCTTGATTGCTACCGAGCAAGTCTACAAAAGTTTTCCCCTGCCTGAGGGAAAAGGGGAATTTAGCGTTCTGCATGATATTCATCTAACCGTCAAGTCGGGAGAGGTTTTGGCACTGCTAGGACGCAGCGGCAGCGGCAAAAGCACCTTGTTGAGAATCCTGGCAGGGTTAATTCCCCCCAGTAAAGGACAGGTAATTAGCAATGGCACCCGTCTTGAAGGTGCTAATAGAGATGTTGCGATGGTATTCCAGAGCTTTGCATTGCTTCCCTGGCTGACAGTTCAGGAAAATGTTGAAGTGGGGCTAGAAGCACAGGGTATCGATCGCAAAGCGCGTCGCCAACGGGCCCTGAAGGCGATCGACTTGGTGGGCTTAGACGGCTTCGAGAGTGCCTATCCCAAAGAACTGTCTGGCGGCATGAAACAGCGCGTTGGTTTTGCCCGTGCCTTTGTTATGGAGCCAAAGGTGCTGTTTATGGATGAACCCTTTAGCGCCCTGGATGTCCTTACCTCCGAAAACCTGCGCGGGGAAATCGACGATCTATGGAATGCGGGAACTTTTCCATCCAAAAGCATTGTGATTGTCACCCACAACATTGAGGAAGCCGTGTTTCTGGCAGATCGGGTGATGATCCTGGGCGCAAATCCAGGACGGATTCGGGGTGAGCTGGTCATCGATTTGCCCCGATCCCACGATCGCACCAGCGATCGCTTCAAGGCATTAGTAGACTACATCTACACCGTCATGACGAACCCAGACTTTGAGGTGACAGCAGGCGCAGTCGCCTCTCCCCAAATTGCTCCCTCAGTACCCCGTTCTCCCTACGCCCAGGTCTTACCCCATGCCCGAGCAGGTGGTATTAGTGGTTTACTAGAACTGATTGTCGAACAACCCGAAGGCACCGATGATATTCCGCGACTTGCAGAGCAACTTCAGTTTGAGGTAGATGATTTGTTACCCATCCTGGATGCCGCTGTCCTAATGGGGTTCGCCGAAGTTTCTCAAGGTGATGTCCGGCTCACTGAGACTGGGCGTGACTTCGCTACAACAACCATTCTGCGAAGCAAAGATCTATTTCGGCAGCAAGTGCTGGATCATGTACCCATGATTGTCAGCATGGTACGGACTTTACGGGAAAAGCAAAATGGCTCCATGCGGGCAGACTTCTTTCTGGATCTCCTGGACGAACACTTCCCTCCCGAAGAAGCCACCCGCCAATTCGCCACCGCCGTAGATTGGGGACGCTACGCGGAACTATTCGAATTCGACGCTAGCGAAGATCGGCTTTACCTTCCGGAACCAAACGTCGTAGAAGCGGTTGAAAAACCTGAAATCAGTGAATAATATCCTTACCCTAAAATTCGGAAACGACAACCGCTATGATCTGCTCCAGGGGAAGTTGATAGAGTTGCCACCTGAGTTCAAACTGAGTCACTGTCCTGAAACTCAATCAAGATAGATGAAGGATGAAGAATATCCTTTCATCCTTGGCACCTATGCAGCCCAAAGAAAATCTGTCGGTTCTGACAGACCAATTCATGTACTCTGAAGGCGTCCATCTTTCACCCTTGTCTATGCCAACTAGTATCTGGACACGTCGTCATGTCCTTTCCCTGGGTGACTTCATGCCCTTGGAATATGATGCGGTGCTGCAAACAGCGTCCAGTTTTCGAGAGGTGCTGTCGCGCAGAACCAAAAAAGTCCCTACTCTACAGGGGCAAGTGGTTGCCAATTTATTTTTTGAATCCTCTACCCGCACTCGCAGCAGTTTTGAACTGGCAGCAAAACGCCTGTCTGCGGATACGCTCAATTTTGCTCCGGGGACTTCATCCCTAACCAAGGGAGAAACTATCCTGGATACGGCGAAAACTTACCTGGCCATGGGAACTGACTTAATGGTGATTCGCCATCGGGAAGCGGGCGTTCCCCAGGCGATCGCCAATGAAATGGATCGCCTCGGTGTGCGGGTAGGTGTCTTGAATGCGGGAGACGGTCAACATGAACACCCCTCCCAGGCATTGCTCGATCTGTTTACTCTCTGCACCCTGCTTGACCCAGACCATCCCCGGTTAGATCTTCTCAAAGACAAAAAAATTGTGATCGTTGGTGATATCCTCCATTCCCGCGTCGCCCGTTCCAACATCTGGAGTCTTACTGCCAGCGGTGCAGAAGTCCATCTGGCAGGACCACCAACCTTATTGCCGCAGTTGTTTGCAGACTTTGTGAAGAAAGAAAAGGATGGAGGATTAGAGATGAAGGATAAAGGTGGACAGACGGATTCATCCTTTATCCCTTATCCCCTATCCCTTCAACGAAAGCTTTTTCTCCACTGGTCCCTTGCCCCCGCCCTGGAGAATGCTGACTTTGTGATGACCTTGCGTTTGCAAAAAGAGCGGATGACCAATCATTTGCTACCAAGTTTGCGAGAATATCACCAGCAGTTCGGAGTCACCCGCGATCGCCTCAAACTTTGCAAATCCAATGTCAAAGTCCTCCACCCAGGGCCAGTAAACCGGGGAGTAGAAATTAGCTCAGACCTGATGGACGATCCCCAATTCAGCTTAATCTCTCAACAAGTTACAAGTGGCGTTGCAGTGAGAATGGCCTTACTTTATCTGATGGGAAGCGGTAGGAGTTAAGCGTTGGGAATTAAAAATAGTGAGTGTTGACCATGCCCTACGAACATGTTACCGGGCATCTTGCTCAAAAACCCTCCCCTTTAAGGCATAGCTGAGTAACCCCCCATACTCTCTAAAAGTAATCACCATTCTCTCCCGGTTAGACAAATTCTCTGGCAATGGGCTTGTATGGGCAATCACATTAAATCCCTGGCTCTGAAAGGTAAGCACCGATCTCAACATATGGGGTGGGTCCGTCACCAGGATAATCTGCTTGACTCCCTGCGGCATGAGAATATTCGCAGCGAAACGGGCATTTTCTTCAGTAGTCAGAGAACACTCTTCCCCATCTAAAGCCTGTTGCGGAATTCCTTTGGTTTCTAGTTTTTTGACCAGCCGAGCCCCATCTCCGTGACCGCCCACAAAAATCCTGGGAGCCTGCTTTGCTTGCCAGAGCGCCAGGGCCGTGTCTGTCCTACTCCCTTCATATCGCGGACCTCGCCCCAAAACTACGATCGCATCCGCAGTGGTATTTGGATTGTGCGGCACCTGGCTAACGAGCACCTGGGTTGCCAGCGCAATTCCGGGGGGCGAAGTGATGAATAAACAGACGAGCGTCAGAATAATAGCTGTCCGGGTCCACCCGCTTTTCCAGCGCCATTTTCCAAGGAAGCGGCGTTTCCACTGGGGGTTTTTCAGAATTAAAAAGAGTAAGCCTGCTGCCACAATGAGCAATACAATCAGGGTACCTCTAAAGGGAAAATTAATCGGTTTTGCAACTATGTGAGTGAATTTCCAGGATAATTCAACCCATTTGGTCGTTGTCCGAGCGCAGAGAGTAGAATCCAGCATCTGGTTACTTTGTCAAGTTGAAAATGGGCCGAGCTGTCTAAATAGAGAATAGAGAGAACCCTGGAACCTGCTTGACTGACAAAAGCTCTGAAAACCTTATTGCTTCGTTCCTCATCGCCCAGAAATCAATTTCTGGGCTAACAGCAGAAGTCCATTCAAATGGACTGAAATCCCTAGCCAGTTCTCTTGAGAGGACTTTAGCTATAAGCCAGGAAATTCATTTCCTGGCGTACTGTGAGGCAAGCCAAAGATTTGTCAGTCAACCAGCCCTCGAACACATTCCCCATCCCCCACTTTCTTAAAATTAATTAGCTAGTACTCACTTATAAAAATCGAATCAAATAAAAATTGAATCAAAGATTGAGCCATGTACAATTCTAATTTTTTAATCTCCTGAGTTTCTTAAGGTGGCATGAAATTTGTTTGTAAATCCTGTGAACAAACCGCTTTCCCCGTGCGAAGAAAAAGTGTGGATTAAAGATTGGTACCCGGCAGCATGAATTGACCAACTATTCGGAATCCATCCACCCATCTACCCACCCATCCACTCATCCCTTCAACCGCTTCCATTGAAATGGTTGAC
>JBAUTA010001178.1:0-1869 GCA_049581985.1 Kovacikia sp. | reverse complement strand
ACCCCTATCGTCGCTCCGAAATTATGAACACTCGTCAAATCATTTATGCAAGCGAACAATCGTGATGCTGCCTCCGTTTAGGATATGGTGCAGGCAATTCGTCGGATTCAAGAATTTACTGCTGGTTTGAGCTTCGATGACTATCAGGCAAGCATCCTGGTTCAAAGCGCGGTAGAAAGACAACTTGAAATTCTGGGAGAAGCCGCCAGTCGAGTTTCCGATGCCTTCCGACAGATTCATCCAGAGATTGATTGGCGCAGAACCGTTGGCTTACGCAACATCATTATTCATCGCTACGACGAAATCCAGCAAGACATCATCTGGAACATTATCACTACAGAGCTAGCAATACTTCTGACCCAACTGGAACCCCTGCTACCCCCCTTGCCAGACGAGCCAGCATAGAGAGAACGATGGAGAAAACCAGTTTTAGTTCTGGCAGAAGATCTGATAGTCGAGCGATCAACCAATAATCCTTACCGTTCAACCTCTGAACTCGAAACTCCAAGCTCTGAACTCGAAACTACGACCTTTTTGCTCGAAACTTTGCCTTCTGTTCTCGGAGCGTTCCTTGCAATACTCGAAACTTCCACCTTTTTGCTCCAAAATTAAAGCTCAGAACCCGGAACGTTGAGCAAATTGCTCCAATGTCCAAGCTCTGAGCCTCAAACATGAACCTCAGAAGTCAAATTGTCAAGCTTTTTGCTAAACCATTGCCTCTCCACTCTTCACTGTTGCCTCTTGACTCTTCGCCTTCCGGGGTTTCCGGGCAAACCGCTGCCCCATCTCACCCACCACCGCATCTAATCCCGCCCCCTGTCCACTCGCCTTCGCGTAGTTATACACCTGCAATGCCGCCGCATACGCCTCACTGCCCACCGCCAGCAAGTATCATCCAACAATTCCTGTAGCTGCGTCATCGACAGCAACAACGGATACAACGCCTCAAACAGTTGCACATCCTTCCGCAGCTCCTCCAGATTAAACGATCTGGGCAAAAAGTCCGGGTTCTGCGTCGCCACCTCCAACGCCTTACTCACAAACGCCCGACTCTTATCCCCCATCTTCGGCAGAGCCTTCCGCTCCTCCGCACTCAAATCCACCAAAAACGATAGCTTTGCCTTAATCGTCCCCACCGCATCCATCACCTCAACTGCATCTATCCCGGCACAGCGTCAGGCTAGATGCAGTTCATCCCGGTCTTTTGAGTCAAGCACTGCACTAATTGGAGATGTAGGCATAGCAGATTGCTCCCTAAACTTTTTACCAGCCTAGAGTGCCCAACGATGAATACCCTCTCAACTCCACCAAAATCATTTCAGGGGAAAACAGCGTTGATTGGAAGTAAAAAGACATTCTTTAAAGCGATCGCAGCAGTTCCCGTACCGCAATGACACACTCTAAAAACGCTAATGGAGCGATCGTCAATTCCTCAGCCAAAATCGTTTCGCTTTGATAACCGTTTTCGCTGGGCGATCGATAGACATGCAGTTTCCTTGCAACCACATCTAACACCCAATACTCGGCAACTCCCGATCGTCCATAAGCCGGAGCCTTCGTTTCCCGGTCAAACTTCAGCGTTGTGTCAGAAACTTCAATCAACAGGAAGACTTCCGCTGGCGTGGGATGATGATCCTCATAGAAACTTGAATTTGGATGGACAACGGCAACATCTGGTTCTGGCTCTGAATAGTCATTCAGTCGAATCGGATCTTGAAATCGCAGCAAAACGCGATTACCCAATCGATCTCTCAACAGATGCTCTATCCGGCTAACTGCTGCACTGTGAGCCGTTCCCTTCGCTGCCGTTTGGATAACCTGCCCTTCCAGTAATTCAACTCGCTCATCCGCTTGCAAAATGCCGGATTC
>JBAUTA010001177.1:0-1646 GCA_049581985.1 Kovacikia sp. | reverse complement strand
ACTCCGACAGACTGCTAGCCCGCTTGCATAGGGCTATAGCGATCCAATTTGGATTGTGAGAAAGGATTCCACTGGAATCCTTTCTCACAAAGCCTCCCAAACTCATAACTGATTTAGGACTGCTACATATATTGCGAATCCTTCCGTAATCCCAAGGAAGAAGGTGTATCTAAAGATGCACCTTTTTTTAATCTCGCTGCTCTTAAATCGCGAGATAGCCATAGCCCAATTGCTTAGGACAGGGTGTCGGGGTTTTTGCCGTGAGCGCTGAGCCGAACGGTGAAACCCCTGGCTGGAGACAATGCCCCCCTCCCCCTTTAATCCGCTGTCCTAATCAAGCTGGCGATAGCTATAAATCGTGGGACGGACTCCTGTACTCCCCAGGTAAAGTGCCAACAGAGAAATAAAAGTTCTATAGAACCATGCTTTCTGGATTCCGACTGTTTTTGGACACAATATCTGTTAGGTGAATGAGCGATGAACTATTTTTCAACCGTGCTTTCTTTACTACGCGATCGCAAAGAGTTTTTAGAAGAAATCCATGAAGGATTAGGACTCAAAAATAAAATTATTTCACTACTAATTTCCAGCTCATGCTGCTTCGCAGTGTACGGAGCCATTATTGGAGCATTTCACGGCCCTCTCCAGGTCGCTTCTTCTACCATTAAGCTGCCTGCCTTATATCTGATCACGCTAATTATCTGCCTGCCAGCGTTATATATCTTCAATGTTCTGTTTGGTGCCAAACAGACGATCGGCCAGCACTTCACGTATTTGCTTTCAGCAGTTTCTGTAATTGCAATTTTACTTTGTGGCTTTGCTCCCGTCACACTCTTTTTTCTGATTACAGTCAATGACTATAGTTTCTTCCTGCTTTTAAATGTAGCGATTTTTGCACTCACAGGAATTCTCGGAGTTTCATTCCTGTATCAGGTGATGAAACCCATCGGGGATACTGATTCCTCCCAGGGAGTAAAAGTTCGTACTAATATTCTCCGATTCTGGTTAGTTCTCTATGGATTTGTGGGCAGTCAGCTGGGGTGGACACTCCGACCCTTTTTCGGCTCTCCCGGACAGTTTGAACTGTTCCGTCCCCGAGAAGGCAGCTTTTTTACCGGAGTTTGGAATGCGATCGTCGGCCTTTTTACTTAAGCTTAAAGCCCTTTTCAAGGGTGTGAGGTACAGTCAGGGTGCTTTGCGCCCCACTGTACCTCACATTTCTGTACTTCACCCAAGTGCAAACCGCTATAAACAGTCAGAGGGCAGAAAACAAAGTGCCCAAGAAGTAACGTCATTGAACCGGATTCCGTATGAAACCCGATTTGGAAGACCTGAAAATTACGATAAAGGAACTGGAACGGCTAACCGGAGTTGAGGTAAACGATGTTTTTATGGGTGGAGTATTAGGAGGAACCTATCGCCCTTCTGCATTGAAGAACCCCAAACGATTATTTTCCTTTTGTCTAACTCAATTATTTGTTGCTGTTCTATTATTGATTTTCACGCTACCGGTTGGTCTTTTGTTAATTCAAAATTTCACCCGACCGATTAATGATCTGCCAACTATTTCTCTCTTTTTAGGAATTACCCTAGGAATCGCCCTTCTCCTTATGCTTGTCTGGCATGGTTATATGCGCATGCAAGGG
>JBAUTA010001176.1:0-4595 GCA_049581985.1 Kovacikia sp. | reverse complement strand
GGATCTTCCGTGCGGTCAGATTTTGTTCAGGATCACGGAGATAGGTTACAAATGTCTGCCACAGCTTCTCTGATTCGGTTTGAAGGCGATGTTGTAATTCCAGCTGATCCGGTTGATCCGGGTTGGGCTGTTTCAGACTTGCCAAAACTGACTGCCGCACCGTTTCCAACCGATCGACAATCTTGTTGATTTTGGCAGATTTCAAGTCATCCCGTTGTTTCAGTACTTGCTTAAAATAGTCCGGATTCAGTCGCTCTAATTGCTGCCGAATCTGCTCCGGATCAGCTTCAGAATCATAAAGAACCTGTTTGAATTCTGATTCGATCGCGTCTCGTTTTAGTTGCCAGGGATAGGCATGCAGCAGGTAGTTTTCTACATCGAGTTGAATCAGACTGAAGGATCGTTCAGGATTATGTGCTCCAATGTCTCCATTGATCGCCGCAACCTGATTCTGAAAAGCCTGAATTTGGCGCAAAATTCTCTCTGCATCAGTCTCGGTTAGATCGGTTCGATGCAGCACTACCCTAAACAGGGGGTTAAAGTCGCCGGGTTGAATGGGGGTTTCTGATTCAGCGACCTGATTGGATTCACTGTTCTGGTTAAGTGCTTCCCCAGTCTGATTAGCTGTTTCAGGAAATAGCCAGCGGCTCAGGTGGGTGTTAAGCTCGGCGGCGGTGAGTTGATCGGGGCTGGCCGTTTCCAAAAAATTGGCGATTGTGTCCTGGGGTTTCTGGGGTTGTCCAAAGACCTTTTGCCACAGGTTCTCGACTAGATCGATGGCTTGTTCAATATCGTCTGGAGCAAAGTCGGTGCGACTGCTGATGATACTTGCTAGGGTGGCGCGATCGACCTGACCCACCAGCGTTTTTCCAGCGAAAGAAACCAAATCGGAATTACTCAACAACCCTTCCAGTTCCGGCCCTATGGTCTGCAAGTCTAGCCTGGGCAGTTGCAGCTTTTCCAAATACTCTTGGAGCAACCGTTGCAGGCCTCCAGCCTGTTCCTCTACGAGCGCTTCGGGCACAAGGGCGACAGCAGAAATCTCTTGTTTGCCCGGATTGGTGGGGGCTGATTTAAGCGCAGCAGGGGATTTAGCTAACGGTGGGGCAGTCTCGTCAGCAAGCTTTTTATCTTGGTTATCACCTTTAGCCTTAAGTGCATTGGCTATCGTAGACAGTAACCCGCGCACACTTGCAGTCACCCCACCGACCACCGCACCCAGCAACGGGCTGACCGTGGTTGAACTGAGCCAGACCAAAATGAGAAAGTAAGCCGACCAGATGGCTATCCCTAGAATTGCTCCTACTACCACGTTATCTATCAGGTTCAGCTTCACGGCCAGGAAACAAGCCAGAAATAGAACCGTGTTAACGGTCAGCAACGTTCCAAAGCCGATCGCAAATCCCACACGACCAGCCACATTGCCGGAGTCGCTCGATTCCGACGTAGCGGATTGCGCTAAGTCATCTGATTCCCCCCCATCCTTGGATGGGTCGTGCTTCATCACGAATCCCAACGCCGTAATTCCAACCGCAACCCCCAGGTTCGTTAGAAGTAACTGGAAGGCGAATGCCATGATCAAGCCTGCAAACAGGGTCGCAAAAATAGGCGGACTGGACGTTGTTGCTAAATAAATGGCAGTTCTCATGGAAGAGGGGAACAGTTTCTTAAGGGCAGAGGGCAGCAGGCAGGAGTATAAATATGGTAGTGCTGCCTCAACAGTGAGCGTTTCTCCCTTTAGGAGGGTGTAGCTACAAATGCCTGAGATTAACGAACAAATTTCCGATCGCCTGCTTAGAAAATTTGTTCCATCCCGTCGATTTGTTCGGATTCAGGCAACCACAATTGATGGAAATCAGGTATGTCAAACGGGGCTTGATAGCATCTCAATTAGAGTTCTTAATTGGAATATTGCAAAGAATAACCATGATGCTTTCTGGCTCCAGGATTTCCATAAAATTCTGGAGCAATATGAACCCGATCTAATCTTTTTACAAGAAGTTCGCTTGGGCACAGATGCGGAACAGGCAGTCCACCTTCCTGGGATGAGCTGGAGCTTTGCTCCCAATTTTATCGACGCCCACCACAATGCATACGCAGGAATTTTAACAGCCGCAAAAACAAATCCTTTGAGCAGCCAGGCTATTATCAGTGATGATCACGAGCCCATTATTAAAACTCCTAAAGTGTCACTTGTTACTTCCTATCCGCTCTTACAACACCAGGAAAATTTATTGGTGATTAACAGTCATCTGATTAACTTCGTCAACTTTAGAAAATTTCGATCGCAACTACATCAGCTAGAAATGATCCTCTCCCAACACCAGGGACCTACTATTTTCGCAGGCGATTTTAATACCTGGAATTGGACAAGAGCTGCGCTGCTGACCCAGGTGATTAGTCGATTGAAATTAACTCCAGTCACCTTTTCGCCTGATGATCACAAAAACATCAAGCGATTCCTCCTGTCCCCCCCCCTGGACTATATTTTTTATCGAGAACTGAGACAAAAGAAAGTTAGCGCCAGGGTATTAGATGATGTTGTTTCATCTGATCACAAGCCCATGCTGGCAGAGTTTTCCTATGCAGGGACGGGGTGAGGGCGTGGGGGAGCGGGTGTGTGGGGAGTTCTTCCCATTCCTGGCGCTTCCTTGCTTTCTCCTTTCTCCTTTCTCCTTTCTCCTTTCTCCTTTCTCCTTTCTGTTCTCTGTCCTCTGTGCTCTATCATCCTCTGTTCTTTGTCCGCTATCCTCTGCCCCTGATCCGTGAGAGAAATGGTTATTGATCTGGATATTAATGTCCTTAACATTCTCAGCATTATCACAGTGATTCTACATGGATTGGGGATTGTTAACGCGGCCCATGCGGTGATGTATGTCAGATCCTCTCAGGGGGCAATTGCCTGGAGCATTTCCCTACTTACCTTTCCCTGGATCGCCCTGCCGCTTTACTGGATTTTGGGCAGGAATCAATTTCATGGCTATGCAGAAGCCATGCGCTCGGTATTTTCCAAACACCGTGAACTGGCCCATCAAGGGTATGGTGAATTGATCGAATACAAAGTTGAGTTACCGGTCAGGTTAGCGGGATGGCAAAAGCTGGCTGAGAAATTTAGCGGGATTCCCTTTACCGATGGAAATGCAGCGGAACTGTTAATTAACGGTCAACAAACCTTTAAGGCAATGTTGGGGGCGATCGCCACCTCAACCCACTACATTTTGCTGCAATCCTACACCATCAATGATGATGCTATCGGCAATCAGTTTAAGCAGGCGTTGATCGCTAAAGTAAGTCAGGGAGTTCGTGTTTATGTGCTTTACGACGAAATTGGTTCCAAGCATCTGACCCCTTCCTATCGCCGATCGCTGCAAGAATGGGGGATTCAGGTAAGCGGGTTTCGGACAACCAAGGGCAGCGGAAACCGCTTCCAGCTAAATTTTCGCAATCACCGCAAGATTATGGTGGTTGATGGGAAAGTTGCCTTTGTCGGGGGATTGAATATTGGCGACGAATACCTGGGGAAAAATCCTAAACTCAGTCCCTGGCGCGACACCCACATGGTGATGCGCGGTCCATCCGTGCAGCGGTTACAGGTTTCTTTTTTGCAGGACTGGTACTGGGCGACGGGCAATCTGTTGGAAGTACAGTGGCAGGTGGAACCCGATCGGGAAACCGATGCAACTGCCCTCATCTTGCCAACCGGGCCAACCGATTTGGTTCCTGCCTGTAATCTGTTTTATGTGAATGCGATTCATCTGGCTCAAACCCGTCTCTGGATTGCCAGTCCCTATTTTGTACCCGACGAGTCAGCCCTATCTGCCTTAAAACTGGCTGCAATGCGGGGGGTGGATGTGCGAATTATTCTGCCAAATCGGCCTGACCATCTGTTTGTTTATTTCTGTTCCTTTTCCTATTACGAAGAGATGAGGTCGATCGGCATCAAGCTGTATCGCTACCGTGAAGGATTCATGCACCAAAAAATTATTTTAATTGATCAGGAAATAGCTGGGGTGGGAACCGTTAATCTGGATAACCGATCGTTTTTTCTCAATTTTGAGGTGATGGGGTTCCTGGTTGATTCCACGTTTGTAAAAAACGTTGAAGCCATGCTTATGGACGACTTTGGGAATTCGCGCCTTGTGGATTTAACAGAGTACGATCGCAAGCCTCTCTGGTTTAAGTTGGTGGTGAGGGTTGCCCGCTTACTTTCTCCAATCCTCTAATAGGCAGGAAGCTTTATTGCTGTCCTACAGAAGTTTTCAGAGTGGTTATAGTTTAATTACACCTGGCTACTGATAAAACCAAACCGCTCTCCTGGCTGGAAGGTGAGTCGGGTGGAACCTAGCCACCCGACCGCAGGCGGCTGCAAGTTAGGTTGCTATTTAACGACCAAGTTCAGCGGATTTTGAGAGCGGCGATCGTCTGTGGGACACAACCAAAATGTGCAAATCCACTCTCAAAATTCCGTTGCACCGACTTGTTATGCGGCGGACGCTATCTGACAGACACGCTCACGGCTGCAAATAGGGGTTGACCTAACCTATCTCAATAGCCTCGTTGACCTGCTATAGCGGTTCTCACTGGGGTGAGGTACG
>JBAUTA010001175.1:0-1586 GCA_049581985.1 Kovacikia sp. | reverse complement strand
GCATTGATGCGATCGCCCAGTATGCCCTGCACCAGGATGAAATTAGCGTGGTGCTCATAGATATGATGATGCCCGAAATCGGTGGAGCAGGGGCCATACAAACATTGAGATTAATGAATCCTCAGGTTAAAATCATTGCTTCTAGCGGCATTGCATTGAATCAAAAGTTAGCCGAAGCAGCGGGAGCCAAAGCATTTTTATTTAAGCCATACTCCATGCAGGACTTATTAGGAACGTTGCATGAGGCGATAACCCTGAGTTGACTTAGTCCCAAATTGACTGGTTTTGGAGTTTTTCATACCCCGTTCGGGTGCATCGGGATTCTTGATTGGGAGGATTTTAAGCTGTGTGTCGCTCCAATCCTAAGAAATATTATCCTTTACACAATTTCCTCATTTTTTAGTGCCATGCTCAAACGAATAGGTTCAGTTGCTTAAATACCGCAAGCGCACAACGTTGAGAAACAATCTTGTACAAGCGCCTATAAATATTGGCTGTTTATCAAGAGGCTGGGGGCATGTTTCAAAAAAGAGTTTTAATCATTGACGACGATGCTGCAATTCGAATAGTCGTGAAGATTAGCCTTAGTATGGTGGGCCGTTTTAATGTTTTAGATGCGTCATCGGGGCCGGAAGGATTAGCGATAGCACTACAAGAACATCCCGATGCCATCGTATTAGATCTGGAAATGCCTGGAATGGATGGGTGGGAAGTACTGCAACACCTCCAGAAGAATCCTCTTACCCAGCCGATTCCGGTAATATTGCTGACCGCGAAAGCAGATCAGGTCAATCGACAAAAGCTCTCTTGGGTGGGTTTAGTAAAGACCATCTCAAAGCCCTTCGACTCAATAGCCTTACCAAATCAGATTGCGACCGCATGCGGTTGGAATTGAAGGTTTGGAGTACAGATAGAAATAAAACCATTCTAGAAAAATGCGATAGGTTGATTGGGGACTAATCTATCAAGGGGAAATTTGTCCAGAGATAGAGAATAATATAGCCTAAAAGCTATGCAGGCAAGGTACCAGCGGTTATTGAGAAGTTGATTGTCTACAGAAAATGGGTTTCATAATTTCGAGGGTTCTGGCTTACGACCTCTTAGTCAAAAGAATATTGGGTTGGGCTAAAGACCTCGTTTCTCAATTCTTCAGAGACCCCCCGCTCAAATGCTAGTTCGTACAGCATCGCGTGAAGGTGCTGTGCTTTCTTCCCTGCCTCACAGATCGCTATGTACTCGAATGAGTCGACCTGCAGTACCTTCATTCCCATCTTCCAGGTTTGGACGGCAGATTCAAGTTGGATCCGGCTGAGTCTCATCAGATTCATTAACTGTTCATCCGACATCATTCTTTGGGGCATTTTCTTAATCCTCCTGGAACTCAAAAAATATCCATCTGATCAAGTTACTTAGGAGCGTAACAAATTACTATGATATTTTGCGCAGACAAAGGGGTTTGGGGAGGATTGAAACAGAAAGGTACGCTAAGTTACCCCTGATTTGGGATCGCAACGGACAAGCAGTTAAAGTCTACAAAATTTCAGGAACTCCAGAAAGGAGCGGGCACTTCGATCTCAACAATTGGT
>JBAUTA010001174.1:0-5249 GCA_049581985.1 Kovacikia sp. | reverse complement strand
GCATCAGTTGCATCAGTTGCATCAGTTGCATCAGTTGCATCAGTTGCACCCGCAGAACTCTGGGAAACGGAAGCAGATTGCTTCGCTGCTGCGGTCGTTTTACTTTCAGGGGCTTGGGAAGAACCTGCCTCCCCCGGTTTAGCAGAACGGGTGGGGACCCTCCGTCTTCCCGCCTTCCTCTCCGTTGAGGTTTCCGGTGGAGCCTTCCCCTGATTCTCTTCAGGCTTGTTTGCTTCTTCGCGCAACAAATCTGCCAACCGTTTCCTAGCCATACCGTCCTCCCGTCCTATGTTCCATAATCATAGCTGAGGGGGTCAGGCATACGCGTCAGAATTACGCCCTCACTTCCTCCAATCCCGCTGAATTTCTTCCGCAACTCGACGGTAATCTGCCTCTGCTTCCCGGGCATTTTTGCCACGCCACTGGGTAATGGCTAAACCGTCTAGGGCTGCCCGTTCATGGGCTTTGTATGCCCGGATGAACGCATTACAGGCTGGAATGCCCAACTCCATGAGCGTGTTTTGAGCTTCCAGGGCCTCATTCACACTGCGGGGATCTACGCGGGTTAACAAGACTCGATGGGCAACCTTGCTGGGCATGACCGCTTCCCGCACCGTTTCAATCAGGGCTGCCAGATCCATGGGGGCGGGTGGGGTCGGCAAGACAACGTAATCGGCGGCAGGCACAACGGCTGCTAATGCCTGGGAGTCAAGGGCTGGTGGAGTATCGACAACCACCACATCATAATCACCCACCTTTCGCAGTCCACCCAGAAGTGCGGGATCGGTTTCCTTGGCAAGGTCGAACCCCATCGCCCGATCGCTACGCTCGACCCACCAGGTGGCTGAGCCTTGTGGATCAGCATCAATTAATAGAACCCGATTCTTCTCCGCTAAAGTTGCAGCTAGATTGACAGAAGTTGTCGTTTTGCCAACCCCACCCTTGCCGTTCAGCACAACCAGGATTTTCCCAGGGCGGGATGACTTCATCGGCAAACTCCTTATAAATGTTTTAACGGCTTGAATATGGCGCTTTATGGAAGATACCCTACTTCAGCTCATTAACGCCCTCTGAATTACAGCGATTTTCAGGTCAGTAAGCCACAGGGAAAGACTAAACAGTAGCTTCTCAAGCTGCCACATCGTGTGGCTTATCCAATCAGCAACCGCTGTAACTTGACAATATTTGTACTGGCCAGGGCAATTTCAACAAACCTGCTGGGCGATGGCTAACGCTGCCCTCACCGTTCGGCTGAGAAATCGGCGAACATTCCAGTCGAACCGCGATCGCGTTGAAGCCCTCAATCCCTTTCCCAGAAAGGAGAGACGAACTTTGAGCCTTTTCTGCTCCCCTTCTCCTTATACCAATTTAAATAGCGAAAAGGGCAGATTGGGGACGGGGTGTAGGGGTTCCCCTCGCCCATTTTGGGCGAGGGGAAAGGATCTCAGGCTCCCCCTTCTCCTGTTCTGGGCTACCGTGTATACACCCACCTCCAAACCCCATCCAAACGAGGACTTGGCTTGGATTTCGAGGCTAGGTCGTGCCATGACCTGGTTTTCATCCCAGATTCAACCCTTAAGTACATGGGGCCAGACTCCTTTCCCTGGATTCTCGTCCCATGGACCTTAACCCTATCACCCCAGACCCTTTCGGGCTGGGGAGTTAGGACCCCACATCGTGGGGGCGCGGGGGGAAGTCCCCGGTCAGGTTTAGTAACGCAGCCCAGATAGGTATACCCCGTAGCCTTTGATGGGAGAAGGGATTGGGGGATGAGGAGGGTATCTGGAAAAAACCTATAAACCTCGTGTTTCCAATGCCCGGGAGAGACGGTTCAGCGCATCGACCGTCTGTTGCTGCTGAAGCACTGCGGGATCGGGGGCTACCGCTTCTTCAACAGCCTTCTCGCGAGCAAGTTTTTTCTTCGCATTTTCGAAGGCCCGAATCATTAAAAAGATGGAGAAGGCAATCACTAGAAAGTTGATCACCGCCGCCAGAAACGAACCATACTTAATGCCATTTCCGGCTACCAACTCACTCAAATTCTTGACATTAGCGGCTTCTAAAGCAGGGTTCAGGATTGCTGGGGTAATGATATCTGCCACAAGGGACTCGATGATTTTGCCGAAGGCACCGCCAATAATCACGGCAACTGCGAGGTCAACCACATCCCCTTTAGTAATGAACTCGCGAAAGTCTGCCACGAACCCACCATTTCTACGTGCCATGTATTTACACTCCCTTTTTTATTGATATGTACATTGGTATTCAATGGGGGCATTATACATGCAGAGAGAAGAGCGAGAAACTTCCTAGAGATTTGGGCGAGGGCGGTGGGAGAGCGTCAGACAGAATTCTATGGCTATCCATCTGTCGCCCATTGCCCAAAAAAATCCCGGTACTAACACTGTTAGTCAGCAGAGAGGGTTGGTAAGATAGAACTAATGCGGAATCATTTCGAGATAACCACCTATTTTTGCGGGTAAGAGGTACATGACTGCTGAGGTTTTGGTTGAGAAGAAGAAGGTTGCAAAGCCCCCTCTAGAAATTCATCGTTTGGGCGATCGCGTGTTGCGTCAACCTGCAAAGCGCGTGGCAAAGGTGGATATGGAGATCAAGCAGCTCGTTCGGGAAATGCTGCAAACGATGTATAGCGCGGATGGAATTGGGCTTGCGGCTCCTCAAGTTGCCATCAACAAGCAAGTGATTGTTGTCGATATTCAGCCCGATGAGGCAGCAACTCCGCCCCTAATCTTGATTAATCCAGTGGTGACCAAAACGAGCTCAGATCTTACCGTTACGCAGGAAGGGTGCCTTAGCATTCCTAATGTATATCTGGATGTCCGACGTCCGACGGCGATCGAGGTGTCCTATAAAGATGAAAATGGTCGTCCTCAACGGTTAAGTGTGACTGAGTTGTTGGCTTGCTGCATTCAGCACGAAATTGACCACCTGAATGGAGTTCTCTTTGTAGACCGGGTCGAAAATTCGCTGATGTTGAATCAGGAACTTGCCAAGCACGGCTTCTCTACACGGGCAGTGCACCCTGTAGGATAGTTAAGAGCCAGGAGTTTCGATTGGGGTAGTCCTATTTGCGTCAAGTAAAAGGGGGATGGAGGCATAGCCCCTAGTCAGGGCTTCCCACCGTTGGGTTGAGAAGTTGGGCGGAGTCCTATACCCCGCTGATTGGCCCTTACCCGCAGGAGAAAGACTCTAACGCTCAAGCCTTTACTGCCGTTTCTGGATGGGATAGAAGTGACTCCAAAGAGTGGTGTATTTTTGGCGGGTTCTTGCATTGCAGCGATCGCGGCAGTGGGTTCAGTCTTTGAGCTAACCTCAGGCAATCCTGAGTTGGGCAACCTGACAACAGGGATGATTCTGGCCTTATCAGTTCCCCTGATGGCGATCTTCTTTATGGCAGCGGTTCGAGATACCAAAGCTAACCAAAAGTAGATCAGTAAGGATAAACCATGAAGGACAAAAGTAATGAAGGACAAAAGTAATGAAGGATAAAAGAATGAAACAGCAAGACTGGCATTTAGCTTTTATCCTGTATCTTGTAGACTTTTATTCTTCCTCTTGTAGATTTTTATCCTTCAGCTTTCCTGATTGTTGCCCCCCTACGGATTGCCAGAGTCCCCCGCCATGACGGGAAACAAACAAACTACTGCCTGCCTCCGCCAGTTAGCGAGCGGTAACTCGCCAGAACAGCGACAGCCGATATATCCACTTTCGGATACGGGAAATATCGTGATTGGACGAGATCCTCAATGTCAGGTAGTGCTCGACCCATTGATATACCGAACCGTATCCCGACGTCATGCAGAAGTCAGCCCAATTTTGGGGTTTAATGCCCCCGCAGGCTCCCGCTTTTGGCAGGTGTGTGATCTCAACAGCGCCAATGGCACCTTTGTGAATGGTCAGCGGATCAAAGGATGTCAGGTTTTGCAGGGGGGCGATCGGATCGTCCTGGGGCAGGACGGGCCGGAATTTATTTTTGAACTTCAGTCCACTATCAACCCCCCATTTCAGGCAGAGCCCCAACCCTCCCCATCCACTAAATCAAATCGGTTTAAGTCACCGCCGTCGCAATCAGGTTCTCCCGTTTTTGCAAAAAAGTTACCTCCGACGCAATCGCCCCCCGATCCAGTTGCGTCGCCACCCAACCCATCAACCCGGCAGAAAAATGTCAGTCTACCTGCCATTCCTCCTGAATATTCACTGCGGCCAAGCAATCCTCCGATCGGACAAACGCCCCGCTTTGAACCCGATCACGTCAGTCTGACGCAACTTTTTCCTATATTTTCCACCGGAAGATATCTGACAAATAAGGCGTATCTGCTGCCAGGGGGGATCACAGTCGCCTTTGTGGTGTCTCTGTTCCTTTCGGTCGGCAACCCAATTCAATTTAATCGGCTGCTGGCTGCTTATTTGGCTGGTGCGGCCTACTATTTTATCTACAAGCTCTGTGGCAAACGGAAACCCTGGTGGCTTTTGGTGGCCACTGCTCTAACAACGGTGCTGATTCTATTTAGTCCAGTTTTGGATTTGCTGGGCTATGTGTTTCGCGAGATCTTGCCAGGAAGCTTGCCAGACAGCAATGGGAGTGTGAGCTTGCCGGTGCTGTTGGTCAAAATGTTTTTTGGAGCTGGCCTGATGGAGGAATTGCTAAAAGCAATTCCGGTACTGGCGGTCTACCTCCTTGGGACCCGGCTCCGATCGCCCTGGCGAGAGCGGTTAGGCGTATGGGAGCCGTTGGATGGAATTCTTCTGGGAAGCGCCTCCGCCGTTGGGTTTACCCTGATGGAAACGCTCGGACAGTATATTCCCGAAATCTATAAAGCGAATCTGGTGTCAGGCGAGGGCGCTGCCCAACTTGCCAGTCTGCAACTGCTCATCCCCAGAGTACTGGGTTCCGTTGCTGGACACATGGCCTATAGCGGCTATCTGGGCTATTTTATTGGCCTCAGCGTCCTGCGATCGCGCCGTCGCTGGCGAATTTTGGGCGTCGGCTATCTATCAGCTTCTATCCTGCATGCTCTATGGAATGTGACAGGTGCGCTCAGCCCAGTTCTACTGGCAGTGGTTGGGGTATTGTCCTATGCGTTTCTGGCTGCTGCAATCTTGAAAGCTCGAGAACTGTCCCCAACCCGCTCACAAAACTTTGCCACCCGGTTTTATCGGTGACCCGCAGCTATCCTCATTTAATTGGAGAATACGACAGAGCCGCCCCCTCCCAACCTCCCCTTGGT
>JBAUTA010001173.1:0-2696 GCA_049581985.1 Kovacikia sp. | reverse complement strand
GCCTTATATTAAATAGCTTCTGCCCCAGATCTATGAGAGGTGCCACTAAAACAACCGAGATTTTATTAAACAATGTAAATATCTCTCATCTATCCGCCCTGTTTTTTCGGACAGAGAGCATGAGATCTAAAATGATGAAATTAGCAAAACCATGCCAGCACAAGCCGTAGCCAGCAATACAGCCATTGAAATCGACTGTCCAAGGTGTTTTTGTGAAGTATTCATTATTAAAGTGAGCTCTATGGATTTGTACTGAAGAATACCAATTCTCCCGACAAAGCGTGGATAAACCCCATCAAACTTAAGGTTGCTTAATCTTTCTTAAGGAAAGACTCAGAATAGCTCAAACTAAAATGATCCCTTTTCAAAAGTGATCCCACTACCGTAAAGAATAGGAAAGAATAGGGGTTCAACCGTTCGGCTGGGACGGCTGGTGAGCGGAGTCGAGCCGCGCTCACGGCAAAAGCCCCTGCATCCTGCTTCCATCTGTCGTGCTTGCTTTTTAAATTGGTATGATCGCAAAAAGTGAGGGATTGCTGATATGAAGATGCTGATGCTATTTCCCGTTGTGACCAGACTGGGAGCAACACTGCTACTGCTCTCAGGTGCCCCGGTCATGGCCCAACCAAAACCGTCCCTTCCCAACCAGAAACCAGACCTGATGTTCAAGGTTGTGCGAAAAGTAGGAACCTGCCCGCAACAGATTGGCCTGTGGACCGCCACGCGCCAGTATGAAGGGGGCGGAGAGCATACGGTCATTGCAGATACCTGGGCGATCGCCGCTGCTCCTGCAAAAGTAGTCTCTGCCACTCCCCAATGGGTCGAATACAGTGCTCCCCTGAAGCGGACTTTTACATCCTGTGTTGCCCAGGCAGGTTCAGACAGCGAACTGCCCTATCGGTTTCGCTTCCAGCAGGGCAAGGTTTTTTTTCAGATTGATTTGCGATCGATCAATCGCAATCCCAGCACACCCGCTGCCATTACCTACAAAGCAGTGCTGACTTCCCGCCCTTATGTAAGATGGGCGATCGCAGATTAGGTGGGATTGTTACGACAAAATCGAGGGTTTTCCACACCGGAAGTTTTGCAAGGGATTTGCGACGATGAGTTTGTAATCGGAGGGGAAACCAAATGAAATTTCTAATCAAGCCACTCTACAACTGGTATCGCAATGTTATTCGGAATTCAAAGTATCGCTGGTTGATTGTTTTAGGAAGTTTGTTTTATTTGGTTAGCCCGATCGATTTAGTCACCGATGCGATCCCGTTGATTGGCTGGATTGATGACGGTATAATTGCAACGGTACTGGTGACAGAGCTTTCCCAGGTTGCGCTTGAGCAACTGAAAAGCCGCAAGTTAAAGAATGCCAGTATTGCTAGGGAAACGGTTTCAGCTAGCTAAGGTGCAGTTGGAACGGTGGTGCGGGTGAGCATTCGGATGAGAATCATGGTTAGATCCCAGGCTTTCAGTCAGATGCTTTCCCCTGATTCCTGTGAATTTGTTTGGATCAAATTTGTCATTTTGGGGAAAAGGTGAACGATGTCTGACTCTATGAAAGATCGGGTTACGGCTGATTTTCAGAAAGTGAAGGAAGAAGAAAGAACGCGTTCTGCCCGCGTTCAGAAAATTATCAAAGATGCTTTTTCGGAAGCAGCTTCTGAAGTCAAGCAGGGATCTGGCGAGATTCGATTGATTGTCAAAGAGACGCTTTCGGCGGTTGTTGAAAAGCTGGATGATAACAGGGAAGCAACCGCAGAAGTGGGTGGAAATCAACCACAGGCCAGTGCCCAAATCAAATTTGGACGCATTGTCCAGTCCCTCAAAAATCGTCTGGTCGCTTACCTGCAACAGGAATATGCCACCTTAAGTCGTCAATCCGCTGGATTGAAGGATCGACTGTCGCCGCTGCAAACTAAGTTCACTGAGCGCTATGGCGATCGCGTGGCTGAGGCCAAAACCCGCATCGCGGATCTGGATGCAAAATTGGTGGGGCGTTATGGCGATCGCTACACGATCGCAAAGCAACGACTGGAAAATTTCAAGCTCTGGTACGGCGACACGTTAGTGCAAGCCGAAAGCGTGGGGCCTGGATTGTTGCAACAAAAACAGGCAAAGTTTGAAGGCGAGGTTGTTGCCAATGCAGGGATTTCTGTGGCAAAGCAGGAACAGCAGATCAAACAGCGGATCAAACAGTTCATCCAAACGACAGTGACCAAACTCTAAAAGGTGGGATCGAAAATTAAATAGCCGATAAATTCTGGATGCTATTTAATTTCCCTGGCCTTAACAACTTTGGTAAAAGAGGTCACTTTTTAACTTCTTTTGCCAATCAATCCTGCCCTGCTCAACCTTTCACTAATCGGTTTCCAGTAATCGCTCTATTGATAGATTTCTTCAGCCAGTATTACCCTTACCATGCTCATTATGTGGTTGCTGACTGATGCCAAATCGTTCGCACGATCGACTCAGCTATCTGCCAGAAGCAGTTCTTTGAGTCAACCCTATTTTATTTCTTCTCCCTGGAGCAAATCTGGATTAGTCGATATAGTGACTGGATTTCAAACGATCGTTGCCTCCTGTTTAGAGGAATCTGACCCGGTAGTTTTTTCCCATCAAAAAACTGTGGAAAAGGTTTGTTAACGACCAGTCAGTGTTTAAGTTCTTGAAATGTTTTGTAATTTAAGGGAGTTAATTTC
>JBAUTA010001172.1:0-8950 GCA_049581985.1 Kovacikia sp. | reverse complement strand
AGATGACTTTGGCGGTGTAGGGGATAGCCCTCCCTGTCTAAGGGCAACGCCCCACCACCCCTTCTATAATTAATTACGCCTACCTACTTAAAAATTTTGTTTAAGCTTGCAGCTTGTACCCTTGAGTTTTTCTGCTACTGAACCGTTACAACTTCTGCATCTTCCGTTTGGGCTGCGGGAAGTAACCGTTGCTGTTCTTGAATTTCAGCCTTGTAGCGCTCAATGTCTTCTTGCAGTTCCTGAATCTGTTCATCTTTCACGCGCGTTTCTTTGCTCGTATCGAGAACCTTCTGTAAACTTGCCCATACACTGAATACCCATGCCAGCACGGCCCCAACCCCCATTGCCAAAATGAGCTCGATCGAGAGGGGAGCCTGAACCTGGACTCCTTTAACAAAGTGAATAATCGTAGGTTCGGTATTTTCGATTCCAAATAGAACCAGAGCCAGACAGATGACGAAGATGATTACAAAATTTATTTGTCTCATGTTAAATTCCCACCCCTGCAGGTAATTTACTGTAGGTAATTTACTACCCTATTGGGGAGATTGTCGATTGAAAATTAGAGTTTAGGGATCAGGGGCTGGCTAAAGGAAAGGAATTATCGCCTCAACCCCATCCCCGATCGCCTCCTGATTCCCTCTCCCCCGTTCTCTTTTACGCTCCTATCTGCCTCACCCCCACATCCTATTTTCCTTTTTCCTCCCCTCTGGTTTCCGTTACCAATTGGGAGGAGGTTACGCCTCGGAGTGCATCTAAGGTGCCTTTGATGGTGCCTGCGATCGGGACTGCGACAATGACACCCAGAAATCCAGCGATTTGGAGCCCCATCAGGAGAGCGATAAAAATCCAGATGGGGTTAAGCCCGGTGAAGCCCCCCATCATCCGAGGTGCCAGGACGTTATCTCGGATTTGCTGCAAGATTGTGGCCGCGATTAACACCTGCACCGCCAGTCCAAGGTCTTGAAGCATCACCAGGGCAGTCACCAAACTAATGCCCAGCGTAGCTCCAATAAAGGGAATTAGCTCTGCAATGCCGATTAGCAAGGCAAATAAAAGGGCAAAGGGCACCCGCATCCAGATAAAAACTGGAACCAGAGCAATTGCCATAATGACTGCCAGGAGAAGTTGGCTGATGAAGAAGTTTTGAAAGTTAAGTCTTAACGACTGACTGAAGGGTATCCCAAACTGCGCTGGCAGAAGGTTGACCAATCCTTGCCAGAGACGCCCCCCATAGAGTAGCATATAAAACGCCAGCACCAGCACCAGGATGCTATCCACTAATCCGCTTAAAGTTCCGAGGGCAAATCCTAAGGCCTGACTTGCCAGGGTCTGAATCTGGCTCTCTAGCTGGGAATTGATGCGATCGCTGAAGCCCTTGATATCCAGCGGCAAGTTGCGCGCTTTTGCCCAAGCATCCAGGGTTTGCATCTTCTGAAGACTGGTTTCTAGCCAGGTAGGAATTTTCTCCAGTAGTTGGGTAGTTTGTTGAATCACAATGGGAACCAGCGTCCCGCCCAGAATCACCAACAATGCACAGGTAATAAATAAGACAACGATTACAGCCTGGGTTCGGGTGATTCTAGCGCGCTCAAAAAACTGCACCAGGTAGTTGAGCAAAAACGCCAAAATCGCTGCTGTGACCAACAGCGAAATCAGATGCTCAAAATATCGGAAAACCTGAGTCAGCAGCCACACGTTTAAAGCAACAATTGGACCGCTCAGACCCAGAACGAGTAGGCGTTGAAGGTGGGGTGAACGGTGCATTGTTAACTCATGAGGCTATACCTGTTTCCGAATCGGCTGCTTTCGGGGCTAGTAACGACTTCCCCATAAACGATTGAGGGTACTTCACATAGGTCCCAACTAAAACCAAAAGCACAATCACCAGCGTACCAATTCCAAGCGGGCTGGGCAGCCAAAACACCGCTTCGATCCGATTTTGCTCGCCTGGAACCAATTGCCAGACTAAATCCCTCCCTTCCGAGTGGGCTCTGGTTATGGCTGCGTTGGAAGTGACACTGCGGGCACCCCAGGGAGTTTTCAGGCGAAACTCCAGATTAATCAGGGCACCTGGGCTGAGTAGTAGGCTGCCATCGGTAGAAAGAACCCCGAGCGATCGCAAATCCAGATCGTAGCGCAGGCTATTGCGTTCAATCAGTAATAAGTTACTGCGGCTCAATAATAGGTTAGAGGCAATTTTTGGCAGATTATTGCCCTGCTCGGTTAATGGAGAATGGGACTTAGCCGGGGAGCCGAAGAATTGGTTAAATTTTGTTTCCAAGTCCCCATCGTCACTGAAGGGAATGGTCACAACCAGGGTTCGATTGGATTTCTGCTCAACCCATCCCTTGAGATTGTGAGCCCGTTGCTCGATCGCCTCCAACCACTGTTGGGTCGTGACCCCGTTGAAGCTAGTCAGACGTTCCTCGACCTGTATATGCTGGACAATCTTTCCCTGGCTGGGGCTATCAAATTGAATCCCCAGATCGTACTGAATGCACCCAGACAGCAGGAGTGAGACAATCAGCACAGACCAGGCAAAACAAAATTTCTGAACCGGACGGTTGATCGCTTGCTTGATCCAGGTTGGGATTGGGGAGCGGAGGTCGGGGAGCAAAGGTCGGAGCATGGGTGAGATTCAGACTAGGGGGAGATCGCCACACTAAACCGATGGCTGACAATTACATAGCATCTAATGCTGCACTTAACCAGCACAAATTTCCCTGCTTATCCTTGCGTCAGCCATACCAGACTTACCAGGACTGTAATAGTTGCGGCCAACGCGACCCAAACAAACCGGTTATCCTGGGTATTGACCTGACTCAGATCGACAGGCTCTAGTTGAAACCCAGGCTTTTCCGGCGATCTCGGAACCCTCCCTAAGGAAGTTCCCCGGCGGTCCTGGGGGTCACTGTCTGCCAGTCCTGTCAGGTCGGGGATCTGGGTCAGCCATTCCGGTCGGGTTTTGAGTTTGGGAGCCTCCAAAATGTAAAGCAGTCGCTTGCCCTGTTTACGAGTATTCAGATCGGGATGGCGAGAAATTTTCTTGCAAAGGGAGATTGCTTCCGATCTTTGACCCGCTGCTTCATAGGCAGTCACCAACCAGGTTTGAATTTCTCCTCCCAGGCGAGATTCGGCATTAGTCAGCGAAATTGCGGTTTCTAGATGCTGCACCGATTTACGGTACTCGCCTCGCTCAAACGCAGTTTTGCCAGATTGGTACTCTGCCTGAATCGCTTCCAACTTATCCTCTGAGCTCACAATAATCGCCATCAGCCATAGACACTATTGCCATCATAGGAGAAGTAAATCAGCTTGAGGAACCCTCTCATTAAAGGTTACGTCCTTTTGCAAAGCCTCCTATTTGAGCTGAAACAGATTAGGCTAAAAGTGCTTCGGGAGCGATCAATCATTGGTATCGCATCTCATCTTTCAGGAATCGCGTTAGAAATACAGTCCTATTTTCCTAACCCTCCCCGTTGGAGCCCACCTGCCATGCCACTGCATCCTATTTTTTTCCCTAGCCTTGTTGGGGCTGCCCTGGTAGTTGGAGCCAGCCTGGGGGCAGTTTCGGCTCACGCAAATCCTAATGGAGTTGAGTACAACCCAGCCTTTGCGAGATCGGGTCAGAGGCTGGATGATTCTTCTGTACCTGCCGAAAATTCGCTTGGGATCGTTTTAACGGATTCTAGCGCCTCCTATTCCTCTCCCTATAGCCCTGTCGGGGCTCCAATTTATCGGCGACCCAGCGCCAACGTGTCCAACTCTGTGTTGATTAACCCTACTTTAATCAATAGCTCAATCCGCAACTCAACGCTGATCAACCCGACGATCGTCAATCCTGCTTACTATCCAGCAATCCCTAATTACCCAGGGATTCCCTACGATCCGTTTTACTACCCCAACCTCCAGATTTTTTCAGTCCAATCCTACACCCGCCCCAGTCCAGAAATTGTGGTGGATCCCCAATACGGAGTCCGATTCAAGAATCCACCTGGCTATTAAGCTTGCACCATTTTTACCAACATTACCTCCCACACAAGGCGCGGTTGCACGTTTTGGAGTAAATACTGGCGCGCTTTCTCCAATAACTGAATCGGCAGTAGTTGGGCAGCAAGCGGAGAATTGGAGGATAGGTGCTGCCAGTAGTTTTGTTGGAGATAGTCGATCAGCCAGCGTTGGGTTTCTGGCTCTAGGGTTTTGTCTATCTGACGGGCAAGATCGAGGGCTTCCCGGTAGGAAGCGGGAAGATGGGTGACAGCCTGAAGCAAATCTGGGGGAATTTCCTGAAGCTGTTGCCAATGGGCGATCGCCTCTCCGGGACTCCCCTGGGCTAATTGCAGCACCTCAGGATTTTGGAGAATTTCCGCCTGATGCGCGTTCTGGAGAACCTGCGCCATGGTTTCTGCGGCCAGACGGTAAAACGGGATGCGCTGACATCGGGAAACCAGGGTCGGCAGCAGGGATTCAACCCCCGGCGCAATCAGAATCAGGGTTGCCTGTCCGGGTTCTTCCAAGGTCTTCAGCAACCCATTGGCTGCGCCCTCTGCCATTGTCTCTGCCTGCTCGATGACAACCATCGATCGGGGAGCCTCCAGGGGTGCCCGCGAGAGAAAGCGAGCAATCTCCCGTACCTGTTCTAAGCGGATCAGAGGGGCAGATTTGCGCCGGATGCCTGCCGCGATCGCCTCTGTGACCGACAGCCGTTTCCCCTGATGCAGATAGGTGGGCTCTACCCACAGTAGATCCGGATGATTTCGGGCTTGAATTCGATGCTGCAAAGCCAGGCCATGGTTTGGTTCCTGCTCAGAACCAAACAAAAGCTTAATAAAACATTCGGCTGCCAACCCCCGCCCCACCCCAGGAGGGCCGGCAAACAGATAGGCCGGTGCAATCCGCTGCCTTGCAACGGCCTGGGTGAGCAGCTCCACAGCTTGAGATTGTCCGAGCAGAGGGGAGAAGGGGAGCATGGGAGAGGGGAAAGGAAAGGGACGGCAGGAAGGGAAAAGGGGAAAGGGGCGGAATTTTGAATTTTAACGCCTATGCCTCACTCCCTAACCCTCCTATAGCCCTACGCAAGCGCGTTAGGACATTGGAATTAACGGGGTGGGGGGGCGAAGCCCCCAGCCAGGGGTTCCATCCCTGCACCCCGTCCTAACCTATAGGAGTATAGTGTTATACCACTGACTCAAGCGCTGACTCAAGACTACCTGAATTTGTTCGGCGACATCGGATTCTGATTGGTTGGCGTCGATGCGGACGATGCGAGTTGGGCAGGTACGTGCCAGGGCGGCAAAACCCTGCTGAACGCGCTGGTGAAAGGTGAGGTCGCTTTGCTCGATGCGATCGAGGATTCCCCGTTTGCGGCTTCTTGCCAACCCAATTTCCACATCCAGGTCGAGCCAAAGGGTAAGGTCACTTTCCAGGCCGTTGGTTGCAACCTGGTTGAGTTGGGCAATCAAAGATAGGTCCAGTCCGCGCCCATACCCCTGGTAGGTAAGGGTGGAATCGGTGTAGCGATCGCACAAAATCAAGGCTCCCTGGTCCAAGTGAGGGTGCAGAAACCCTTCAACGTGCTGGGCCCGATCGGCGGCAAATAAGAGTAATTCTGCCCGGTCCTGAATGGGTTCTCGACCGGGTTGCCCCATCAGCAGTTGACGGATGTCTGAACCTAATTGGGTTCCACCGGGTTCGCGGGTCATCACAAGTTGTTGCAGACAACCCATGGATTGAAGTTTTGCCAGCCAGCCGCTTTCAATGAGCCACTGGCGCGATCGCCCCAGTTGAGTTGTTTTGCCGCATCCTTCCACCCCTTCAAACACAATTAACCTACCCCGCATGGACAAACTTCTCCCTTGCAACCAATTTGACCTGATAAGTAGGTAATTCTAACTAACTGATAAGCACAATGGAGGGGAAACGATCATCCCTAGAATAGAAATTTCAGAGCTCGGAGAAGACCTTCGGCAAATCAGTCTAGCCTCTCCTACAAAGCTCTCTCCACCCAGAAAATCGGCTTTAATTAAATTGTGCACCTACTTATTTTGAATATTTGAACTCAGTAACCGAGCGGAATTAAAATAATACTTTTTCCAGGGAAATCTTCACTTTAATCCGGGTGGATGACTTATTGCTAACCTAGATGTGTACAACCTTGCTATCCGCAAAGAACGTTATGATGGCAAAGTCTTAATCTCACGCATCTAGGTTTAGTCATGGCTCGTTATACCTGTTTATTTACAGTTGCTGCACCCGTTGCTGGAGTCCGGCAATCATTAAGTGAGACCTTAGAATCCTGCAACTTCGATATTATTTATGAAACAGGGGACTACCTGATGGCGCGTGAAACCCCTGGCAAGGTTGCCTTCTCCAAGCTGGTCACTGTAGAGGTACTGATCGATAAAACAATGTCAAGCGATCGGGGAATTCGAATGAATTTTGTGATCAAAAATGAGGAACTTCCCTTACAAGTCGATAACCATTGCCGTCAGGTTTATAACACGGTGAATCAGGCAATGGCTGATAACCGTCAGTGGAAATTAGTAGAAGCGGTAGCGGGCTGAAACAGCCAGGTGGGTTTAATCTTCAGGATCTCCCACCATATTCGGGCTGATCAGAGTAATATCAAACTCATCGGGGGGCACCGTCAACACGGCATCACGTTTTAAGAGATAATAAATAGCCCTTACCTGAGGTCCAAAGACAATCTCGTCTTCATTTTTTAGATCGTGCGCCTGGAGCTTACGACCATTAATCAACAGCCCATTAGCACTGGGTTTTCCCTTGAGATTACCATCCACAATTCGATAGTAATAAGTTCCATCCTCGTTAAGCAACTGAACAAGTGTTGCATGACGACGGGAAACAAACTGGGAGACTAATCGGACGTCACATTTTGGATCTCTGCCGATCGAATAAACCGGACCATCAAGGATAAATTCCCGACGCCCTTTATCATCTTCGATGATTAATAAATGGTTTTGATGCGGTTCTGAAGGCATTGGACAATTCAATGAGGGAATAGGCCCAGAAGATTTAGCAGGCAACATAATAATAAACGCCATCATAGCGCCGTCACAGCGCAGTTCTATAAGACACTAAAGGCCGCGTGTACAGATTGCTAACGCCACAATCATCAGGATAGCCAGAAAACACTAAGAGTGCTTAAGTATGTCTATTCTAATGCTGCCCTATTTAACCCATCGATTTTACAATGTCTACCGCAGCGATCGCACGTCAGGCTCTTTCTGCCACCTTCCGCTTCGGTCTGAGTCCACGCCTGGGTTTGAAATTTAGAAATCGCCTAGGTGCTCTAATGAGGTTACCCCGACGCGACACATTTCTCCGAAGCAAGTTGAAAGACTCAGAGGATGCCCCTCTATCATATTCTCTCTCGACAGTACTTGGATTGATCAGGGTGATCGGATCTAGCCCATCCGAAGGCTCTGTGATGTCGGGATCTCGCTTTAACACGTGGTAAGTGAACCGAACATAGGGGCCAAAGACAACCTCATCTTCGTCCTGGAGATTGTGTTGTCGAAGCTTAGCACCATTAATCAGAAGACCATTAACGCTTCGCTGCCCATCCAGCCTACCATCGACAATTTGGTAGGAATAAATGCCTTCATCGAGGGGAACTCGCACCAGCGTGGCATGATGGCGCGATACGAACAGAGAAGCAAGACGAATATCACATTTACGATCGCGCCCAATGGAGTATTGGTGCTGTTCCAGGGTGAGAGAGCGGCTTCCTTTGTCATCTTCAATGATCAACAGGTGCCTTTGATAAGGTTCTGGCATTGGTGAACACGGAGTAATGAAATAGGGTGCAAGACTCTTGGGGGGAGACAAACTCCTTGATGAACCCAAATCAGGGGGCTAGGTAACTGGGTGCAATTAAACTAAAAATGACTTGGGGGGTGGAGGGGGCTTCGGTGAGCCGTAGAGATAGGAGGTGCCTCCATCGATTTAGACGAGCCAAACGTGACGTACAGCAACAGGGAATTGATCACGACGCTAACTGAGCTAAACGCCATCATAGCGCCTGCCGCAGCGGGACTCAATAGAATTCCCAAGGATGGGAGTAAAACGCCCGATGCCACGGGAATCCCTAAAACATTATAGGCAAAAGCCCAAAATAAATTCTGCCGAATTTTATTAAAGGTTGCCCGACTTAACTGAATGGCCTCGACCACATCGCTCAGTCGATCTCGCATCAGAATGATCCCGGCAGTTTCTACAGCCACATCCGTTCCAGAGTGTAGGGCCAGGCCCACATCCGCCTGCGCCAGAGCAGGGGCATCGTTAATACCGTCGCCTACCATGGCTACTGTATGACCTTTTGCCTGAAGTTGGGCGATCGCCTGGGCCTTCCCTTCTGGTTGGACCTCCGCCAAAATATCCTCTGGGCTGAGATTCAACGGCTGGGCAAGGGATTGGGCCACAGCGTGGCGATCTCCGGTCAACAGCATGACCTTGAGCCCCATTTGTTTTAACGCTTGAATCGTTTCCGGAGCATCCGCCCGCAGAGCATCTGCCACCGCGATTAACCCTGCCAATTCCCCTGCCACAGCAATATAAATTAATGACTTCCCTTGATTGGTCAAGTCCTCTGCCTGCAGCTTGACCCGATCGCTGCCTGAAATCCCATTTCGGTTTAACCAGTCGAGCGTTCCTAAAACCACTCGGCTTGCCCTACCAGACCTGATCGATGGCTCAGACGACTCCAACAAAACCGTAGCAGCCACCCCCAACCCCGGCTCCGTCACAAAGTCTTGCGCTGGCAGCAGGGATAGCCCATGCCGCTCAGCTTCCTGGCGAATTGCCACCGCCAGTGGATGACGGGTGCCGCTTTCTACAGTGGCAGCCAGTTGCATCAGGGGTACAGAATGGGTGGGGCAGGAAGTAACGTCTGACTCAACTGCAATGCAGTCCGTCACCCTAGGTT
>JBAUTA010001171.1:0-2201 GCA_049581985.1 Kovacikia sp. | reverse complement strand
TATTCGGTCCAATCAGTCTCTTTGATGCCATTCTCATTAGGCATATCTACAGCAATCACCCGTGTAGTGGCAGTTACTCCATTGAGTCCTAAACCTGGTTTATCCAAAACCACAATCACTTTCCAGTTACGGGTGGGGACGCTGATTTTACCCCCAGCCAACGTATCTTTTTGCCCTTCCACCCCAGCAGTAATGTAAAGCTCTTTGCCTTCGCTGACTAGTTGACGGGCATAGCTCTCCAATTTCTCCCAGGGACCCCGATTCAGGTCTGGAGCCTGTGGGATCATATTGGACATCAAGAATGTCGCTGAGTTGTCTTCAGCATTGCGGGTCCTGTCTGCAGAAGGGGCCTGATGCCCCCGGTCATAGCCAGTACCTGAATAGTCTGATGGAGTTACATGGTAGAAGTTGGGGGGTAAGGTTTCATCTGGGCGGAAATCATTTTGTCGGTCCACGGGTCCGAGCCAACTTTGATTGAGTTGCCAAGATACCCAGTTGGGAATGCCTTTTGAAGCATTATAGGAAAGAGCATACTGGGGCCTAAGCAAAAGAAAATTATCAGGCTGGGTTGAAGCTTGACTCGGATTGCCCATCGTCAGATGAACAGCTTCTCTCGGCGTAGCTGTAGGGATAGAGACGGAAGAAGGAGAAGATTGTCCTTTCCTGCGACTGGGATAGGGGGGCATAACTGCCTGGCTAGGATCTGTGATGGATCGATTCTGAGCAGGAGGACCCACATAGACGTTGAGTGTATGTTCGCAGGCATAACCATCATGATCCCGGTCGAGATAGGTGGCTCCTGCCCGATAGGCATCAATCACTTGTTGGGCAGAGGTGAAATCCTTGCAGCGATATCGTGCCTCTGAGGGCAGAGATAAACTCACCAGAAGCCCCAACGCAATGCTGAGAGCGCCCACGACTTTATTCATGCAATTCTTTTCTTTTGAGCTAACACCAATACCAAAGGTACCTGCTAGAGCAGCCGCCAGTATCAAGGCGCATTAGACGCACTCAATTTATGGACATTCGTACATATATTGGGTAACCTGCAAATGAAATGCCTGAGATTCTTTGGTGATTGACGATCCTTCCTCTCTTATTGCCTTTAGACCTGATTTATCTAGCGAATATTGGCTTCCTCTATTTAGCAATGCGGCCTCATGCGGGTTCCCAAGCCCCGCTGATAGCCATGTTGAGGAGACGCTAAATCTCAATGACTTGCTGATCAAACGGCCTGCTGCCACTTTCTTTGTAAGGGTCAGTGGGGATTCCATGCTTCTTGCAGGCATTCATTCAGGGGATTTACTGGTAGTAGATCGCTCTTTAGAAGCTACAGATGGGCGGGTGGTCGTGGCTGTCATCAATGGTGAGCTTTTCGTGAAGAGGTTACGCATCAAACAAGGCAAAACATTGCTCATGGCTGATAACCCGGACTATGCCCCTATCGAGATCACAGAAGCGATGACGTTGCATATCTGGGGCGTTGTGACAAATGTTATCCACTCTTTATGAAACCCTCTCTGCGCTTTGCCCTGGTGGACGCAAATCACTTCTACTGCTCTTGCGAAAGGGTGTTTGCCCCCGGTCTGGAAGGACGGCCTGTAATTGTTTTGTCGAATAATGATGGATGTATCGTCAGTTTGACGCCTGAAGCCAAGGCTCTAGGCATCAAGCGGGGTGTGCCGCTTTTTCAAGTACGGTCCCTGGTTGAAAGACATCAAGTAGCTGTATTTTCCAGTAACTACACGCTTTATGGCGATTTGAGCAGCAGAGTGGTAGACACCCTGCGGGAGTTTAGTCCTAGAGTCGAGATTTACTCAATAGACGAATGTTTCCTAGATTTATCCGATATCAAGAGTCATGATTTAACCGAATATGGCTATCAAATTCGCGCTACGGTGCGCCGAAACATTGGGATTCCTGTAAGTCTTGGGATTGGCGGGACCAAAACCTTAAGCAAAATTGCGCATCACCATGCCAAGCAGTCTGCCCTAGGGGTTATCGACTTAGAAGAGTGCGACCAATAAGAAGTTCTAGCTTCAATCGCGGTAGAAGACATATGGGGAATTGGATCTCGGTGGGGCAACCGCCTTCGTCAAATAGGAGTTGGGGATGCATTGGCTATGCGACAGGCCGATAAAGCGATTATCAAGAAGATTATTGGGGTAGTAGGAGTTCGTATTGCCTGGGAACTTTCAGGT
>JBAUTA010001170.1:0-1544 GCA_049581985.1 Kovacikia sp. | reverse complement strand
GGTCTGGGGAGGGAGCGGCTCCTCAGAGGAAAGTGGATCCCCATTAGAGGAATAGGCGGGTTCACCCGGTTTATTGGGTTGTTCCGAGGGAGGGAGGAAGTCTTCGTCTGGTAGCGAGTTTTTAGGTTTCTTAGCTGCCGTTCTTTGGGGGGCTTCCGCTGCTGCTTTACGAGCTACTTCAAGCCGCGCCATTTCTATCCGTCGGATGTCAGCCTGCCAATCGCCGATCGCGGCCTGGGCCTGATAATAGAGGGCACGCCCAGCGTGAATTACAGATGCAGTTTGAATAGCCAGAGACAGGTTACCCTGGCGTGCCTGGAGTCTTGCCAGGTTTAAGAATGGTTGGTCTTCGATCACTTCAATTTGTCGTCGCCAGCCATAGGCTAATCCCTGGGCTTCCCCCCTGAGAGCCCGTCCGGCAGGAATCTGGTTAGCGGCGGCGATCGCTGCCCGGAAGGCGGGAATGGTGCCAGGTTCTGCCAGTTTTTGGGCATAAACGATGAGAGGTTGATCTTCTATCCGCTCAATCTCGTGCCGCCAGTGGGCAATCAGTGTTTGGGCTTGCACCCGTCGCGGACGGTTGAATGACACCTGTTGGGCTTGAGCGATCGCAAACTCATATCCCTGACGCTGCCCCAGGCTGGCAGTTAGCTGGGCCAGGTGCAACTGCATCACATCCTGAAGTTGGGCATTCCACTGCTTCAGGCTGGTTTGCGCCTGAGCATGAAAGCGGCTTTCTGGATTAATTTGGCGGACTGTCGCAACGGCTGACATGAGATTCCAAATGTGCAGCGGTGTTGTTTGCCAATGGGTATCGGTAGCTATCGCTAACTGGCGCGCCTGGATGAGTTTGAGGAGATTCTCTGCTTCTTGGGCTAGCTTCGGATTAGGAAGGACATTTTTAGCCAGGGAAGCGGCTTCCTCCAGGTGCTTCTGCTGCCATTTCTGAAAGCCCAGGTTGAGTAAGGTTTCACTCCATTGATTGAGGAGGGGAGCGGCATCTTTCCAGGCGTAGGTTTGGGGATTAATTTTGACTGCCAGAGCGATCGCGACTCCCAGTTGAGCCGGGTCATTGGTCTGTACCAGACGCTTTGCTTTTTCCAGCGAACGGCGTCCCTGTTTTTCCTGCCCTACCTGCTGGGACAATGCATTTGCCCGTTTTACGCTCCAGTATTCATAGTCCGTTTCCCGGAGCGTCAGAATCTGGTCGATCGCCTCGTCCCAACGCTGCGCCTGAAGAGCAGTTTGAACGGCTTTTTGAACCCCTTCACTCTGACGCCATTGCTTTTGCCAGGTGGCAACCTCTGCTTGAGTTTGCTGATAAAGAGGACTGGATTTAGGAATTTGATTTGCCAGCGCTACCGCACTACTTAGCTCCTCATGACTAATTTTTTGACGGGCAATGTTGAGCACTGACTGGGACCACTCTGCCATCCATTGCTCTGCCTGATGATAGAGGGGATGCTCTGGAGTCCACTCTTCTACCAGGCGCAAACCCGCCATGAGTTCAGGCAGTTTTCCCGATTTTGCTGCCTCCTGGGCAC
>JBAUTA010001169.1:0-3935 GCA_049581985.1 Kovacikia sp. | reverse complement strand
GGCTTTAACCTATGGCTGACTCCATTGTAAGGGTGTCTGGGTCAACGCGATTTGCGTCAAGAAGTTACCAGTTTGAGGGTGCGTGATCCGTGAAAATTACCAAAACTGAGGTGGACCCAATCGGTTGGACAATTCTGAGGGATCTCTAAGCTCTGAAAATTGAGATCTCTAAATCCATATTCAATCTTCTTTAGAGAGTAACCGCGTTTCCCAATACACGATACTTATGCGCCGACTGCCCTAGACAGGGGGCTTAGAGGGTGTTTGAAAAGGTATCGGCTGGGATGGCAGACACTTCCAGATCTCCCCAGTTCCCAAACCCCCTCCAAACGAAATCCCGGCTTGCGTTTCAAGGCTGGGGCCGTATCCCGGATCTGGCTCCCACCCCAAATTCCCAAATTTAAGCTTGGATCTGAACCCTCTGCCCAGTTTCTGGGGGCCACTTCAATCGTTCAGACTCTTGCTAATAAGGTAAGAAATGGTGTTAATGAAGCGATAAAATCAGAGCGAAGGAAAATACATCTACCAAAAGGGACAATTGTGCGTAGTTTGATCAACACTGACAATTCTAAAGGTTCCTTGCTGGGTGTCTCCTTTATCGTGATCGGTCTGCTGACGCTTAATCCTAATGTCGCTGTAGGACAGTCTGCCAGGAAAGCTGAAACCCACTTTAAGGCTGCGGATGCTTCTAAAGTTGCTACCCCTGACGCTCACTCTGATACAGAGACTGGGTTTGCTGATTGGGTAATTCGGGAAAGGATTGTATTCATTAGTGGAGAAATTAAGCCTGAACTGGCAGAGACTGTTATTTCCCAGCTACTTTACCTCGATCACCAATCACCAGGGAAAGATATTTATCTGTACATCAACTCTCCTGGTGGTGAAGTCACAGCAGGTTTGGCGATATACGACACCATCCATTCTCTGCAATCGAATGTGGTGACCGTTGGATTGGGAGAAGCAAGCTCGATGGCAAGCATGTTGTTAGCCAGCGGTACCAAAGGAAAGCGAGTTGCTTTAACAAGTGCACGTGTCATGATTCATCAGCCTTGGAGTGGTGTTGAGGGACCAGCCAGCGATATTGCGATCGAGGCAAAGGAGATTCTGCATAATCGAAGCTTATTGAACCACTTACTAAGTGAATTGACAGGTCAACCATTAAAGCGAATTGAAGCGGATACCGATCGCAATCTCTATATGTCTGCCAAGGAAGCAAAAGCGTATGGAATTGTAGACAAGGTAACTAACCAAATTCCTTCAGCGTCTCGTCCTTTGAAGAATTAATACCAATTTAAATAGCGAACAGTGCAAAGTGGGGAAGGGTTCACCCCTGGCTGGGGCGAACTCCACACACACCCTTCTGCAACCTACATTTTTTAAATTGGTATTAAGTTGCCTTATTTCACTGTCCAGTTACTTAAAAAATCTAAAAAAATAGAGACGCGATCGATCGCGTCTCTACTCATAGCGGAGAAAAAAATTAGAGATTAATCGTCATCATCGTCATCATCGTCACCGTCATCGCCCATATCATCGCTGATCAGATCATCATCATCATCCAGGATGGGGGAAAAGGGCTGACTTTCAGGGGTCATCCCGACGCTTTCAAAACCGCTAAAGGTGGGGCGGTCATCAAAGGTATCTAACCCATAGGCACGGGCGGTGCGATCGTCCAAAACCACATCCTTCAGATCGGCATCATCATCAAAAACGCTAATGCCATCGTAGGAAAGGTCAATATCTGGACTACCCATCTCTTCATAGGCGTTAAATCCGGTACCTGCCGGAATTAGACGTCCGATGATGACGTTTTCCTTCAGACCCCGCAGCCAGTCAGACTTGCCTTCGATCGCCGCTTCCGTCAGAACCCGTGTGGTTTCCTGGAAACTGGCCGCCGAGATGAAGCTGTCCGTATTCAGCGATGCCTTGGTAATCCCCAACAACACAGGCGTATATTCTGCCGGAGCACCCCCCGTAATTGACATCGCTTCATTCACCTGCTCGACCTGGTAGAGCTCTACCAATTCACCCGGCAGCATGGTGGTATCTCCCCCATCATCAACGCGAGCTTTTGAGGTCATCTGACGCACCACCACTTCGATGTGCTTGTCTGAAATATCAATCCCCTGGGATTGATACACCGACTGAACCTCATTCACCAGGAACATCTGGACTTCCCGCAAACTGAGCAGGGAGGCATCATGAACGCCCTTGGTTTCCCGGTTCGCCTTAAACAGCACTTCCAACAGGTCGTGGGGATTGGCAGGCCCATCCGTTAAACGTTCCCCGGCATTCACTTCCTGACCATCCGAGATAATCACGTTCTGTCCAGGACTAATCGGGTAATCCGCGACGACGCCATCGGTTTCGATCACCTTGACTTCGACCTCATCTTCGCCGTAGACGACTTGAGCAGTTCCGGCCCGTGCTGCCAGGACACAAGCCTCCTTAGGTTTACGGGCTTCCAGCAGTTCCTCAATCCGGGGTAGACCCTGGATGATGTCTCCAGTCTTCGTCCGCTCAAACACCAGCAGCACCAGATTGTCACCCCGCTGCACCAGATCGCCATCGTCGATGTGTAGCACCGCTCCAGGGGATACCCGATAGGGACGGGCAATTCGTAAAGTCACCTGAGAACCGTCTACATGGAGCACTTGTCCCGATTCCTCTAGCGGCTTACCAGAGGCAATTTCACTCCCCGCAACCAACAAATCCCCAGGCTTAACGGTAGGAGGTTTACCCTTGGTATCGAGCGTTACCTGATCGACCTTTCTGACCACAAGAATCCGCCGAATTGCTTCAGCACCCTGGCGAATCCCCTGAACTTCACCCGCTTCCTTACAGAGAATTTCGGTACGGGCAACCACTGCTCCGGGAGCGATCTGGTCCCCATCTTTAACTAAAATACGGGTGTGGGTACTGCCCTGGGTCGGATCGGCAGCAATATCCCGACGAATTACAAGGGATTCCAGAATCACCAGTTGTAGCCGCAAAACCTCTGGATCCTGCTCATCTGGAACCAGTTCAATGTCTGCTGCCAGTTGGGGGGCATCTCGCTCAATCTCTAGCACAAGCTGAATCTTGAGTAATTCCAGACCTTCGACGGACTTGACCCGTTCTCCGTCTTTGTAGGGCATGCGTTGAACTGCACGTAACCGAATCGATCGCCCCGAATCTTCGTTAGTCGATTCCTGACTGGGTACGGAAGGCTCATCAGGTACGGCAAACTCAGTCACCGGACGCAGCAGCAGCGCTGGACCTTCGGGCGTTTCTACATACTCTACATAGCGCAGTTCGCTAACGCTCAGCCCTGGCATCACTTCCTGTCCCGGATTAACCAGGATGCTTTCTTTCGTGATGATATTGTCCAGACTGTCAATCATGTGCAGGTCGCCAGGCTTGACCACGATCTCCCGTAGAATATCGTTCTTTTGAGTGACCTCAACAACCCCGTTGCTCTGACAGAAAATGTCTTTGACAACTTCTGTGCCCGCCTCAACATATTGACCGTCTTCGACCAGCAGCAACGAAATGTCTTTGTTGACCTCGTGGGCTTCTTCAGGAATCCAGAGCAGTGTTCCGCCCTTGACCACCTCATAGCCGTGCTTGGCCTTACCCCGCTTAGCAACTTCCACACCCGAGTATTTGATAATGCCACCCGTTTGGGTGCGATAGTGGTCATCAATCAGTTCCGCAACCACCTGATTGTTAGTTACTTTGGTCCCAGGTGTAGCTTTCAGGGAGAAAAGCTGATTGTGGTTAGTTTCAATCAGATAATGATCCCTGCCCTGGTAGCTTTCGACCCGAACCTTTGCCTGGTCAAGCAGGACAGAAGCCGTAATAATTTCGACTTCCCGTCCACCTTTGCCTTCGGCTTCCTGGGGCAACCGCACGGCTCCACCGTGCTCAGTAATTAGCTTAGTTTCAGCAATGAC
>JBAUTA010001168.1:0-1977 GCA_049581985.1 Kovacikia sp. | reverse complement strand
GCTCTACCTCGCAAACAATCGTTTGGATGCGGCACTGCGGGTTTATAACTTTCTGATTGGAGTCGAGCAACAGGCTTATAACGTCTATGGCATGATGGATGCCTACGATCGGATCGGGCAAATCTACTTGTCTCGCAAAGCCTATCCCCAGGCCCTCACCGCATTTCAGAGGGGCTTGGTGCTGGCCAGACAGTTGAAATATAAGGAAGATTACTTCACGACTCAAATTCAGCAAATTTCTAAACAGCCGCAGTAGTATAGCCCTACGCAAGCGCGTTAGGACATTGGAATTAAAAGGGGTGTGGGGGCTTCGCCCCCAGCCAGGGGTGACCCCCTGCACCCCGTCCCCAATCTGCCCTGTTCGCTATTTAAATTGGGTATCATGACCGATGACCTGCTGAAGGCGATAGTTTGAGGGTTTTCAACCCTGCAAAACAGGCTTGCCAGACCCGTAGGATGGGCGTCGCCGTGGGTAGGCATGGGGCTTGCTTCTGGTATCCAGGATAGAAAGAATTGGGTAGAGCACATCATGAACTCTGCTATGATGAAGAGTTTGCACGGACTTCAATGCTTGCTAAGGAGACACCCATCATGGCTCGGATGTATTATGACGCAGATGCGAATTTGGATTTGTTAGCTGGAAAGACGATCGCCATCATCGGCTACGGTTCTCAAGGACACGCCCATGCCCTTAATTTGAAAGACAGTGGCATTAACGTAGTTGTGGGACTGTATCCGGGTAGCAAATCTGCGGTCAAGGCGAAGGAGTCCGGGTTGACGGTTCAGACGGTCAATGATGCGGCAAAACAGGCAGACTTTATCATGATTTTGCTGCCCGATGAAGTGCAGAAAGCGGTTTACAAGACTGAGATCGAACCGCATCTGACGGAAGGCAAAACCCTGGCCTTTGCCCACGGTTTTAATATTCACTTTGCCCAGGTGGTTCCGCCCAGCCATATCGATGTGGTCATGGTTGCGCCCAAGGGACCGGGACATCTGGTGCGCCGCACCTATGAGCAGGGAGAAGGGGTGCCCGCTCTGTTTGCGGTCTATCAGGATGCGTCAGGGCAGGCGCGCGATCGGGCAATGGCCTACGCCAAGGGCATCGGTGGCACCCGTGCTGGAATTTTAGAAACCACCTTCCGGGAAGAAACTGAAACGGATCTGTTTGGGGAACAGGTCGTTCTCTGTGGGGGTTTAAGCGCCCTGATTAAAGCCGGATTTGAAACCCTGGTGGAAGCTGGATACCAGCCAGAACTGGCATACTTCGAGTGCCTGCACGAAGTCAAGCTAATCGTAGATCTGATTGTGGAAGGCGGACTTGCCAAGATGCGCGATAGTATCTCCAACACAGCAGAGTATGGCGACTTTACCCGTGGTCCCCGGATTGTAACGGATCAGACTCGGGTTGAGATGCGGAAGATCCTGAATGAAATTCAGTCAGGGCAATTTGCCCGGGAGTTTGTCCTGGAAAATCAGGCAGGCAAACCTGGCTTTACTGCGATGCGTCGGCGTGAAGCGGAACACCCGATCGAAGAAGTGGGTAAGGATCTGCGGGCGATGTTTAGTTGGCTCAAGAAGGCATAAAGTTGTCAAAAGCAATGGCCTAATTACAGAGATATAGCTGTAGCCATACTGGTTAGGACGGGGTGCAGGGGTTACACCTCTGGCTGGGAGCAACGCCCCCACTCTCCCCTTAGCCTTCTGTCCTAATCAAACTGGCGACAGCTACACCCCAAGTGCCAGGACGTCACTGAAAGGCGGCAGGATTGGACGCAAAGTTACCATCCTGCACCCCTAGCATCTATGGGTCTGCAAGGTTACTCTATTTCTCTGGGTTCTCCCCACTGTGGCGATTTGACCCGGAAAAACCGGAAACCAGAATGCTAGGAAATTCCCTGAATCCTTGCTCGATAGGCGGCATTATCTAATCCGTCGCCAGTATTTGCCCCACTGGGATCAATCTGTTGCTTGAGT
>JBAUTA010001167.1:0-1831 GCA_049581985.1 Kovacikia sp. | reverse complement strand
GATCAACTGAGGGTCAAATTGCGTTTGCCCGACCCATTCTGCTACCAGATCGCCCACCTTAAAGCCGGAAATAATCTGCCATTGTCCATTTTTAATGAAGGTGTAGCAGCGTTTGAAACTGCCAGTCAGGTTGTTCTCGGCATCATATTGCAGGTCGCCATATTCCTGCACATCGGCTGGACTGTGGATCACATCGCTGAAGGGGGTAATGGTTCCCAGCAAGGTATTGCGAACCTGGGGGGTATCGTCTCCGATCGGTGCGGTAGATAGGGTATAGATGGGATTGACTAGAGTCAAGTTATTGCCACGCAAGCCATTATCAGAAAGGGTTTCCCCAGTTTCAGCATCGAAGGTGTAGTACGCAATTAAGTCCGATCGTTCATCCAGCAGCCGACCAAAGCGGTTATCTTGCAGTTGCTCCTCAGTGCGGCGTCGTGACCAGATGCGGACTTCTTCCAGTTCTCCATAAAAGGATTCAGCAATGCTATTGTTTGCCTGCCGCAGACCACCCAGGGTGAATTGGGGGACTGGAATTGGGGAGAGGGGGGCAATGGGCTGAAGATTAAGGGCGATGCCATCGCGGTAGACTACCAGGCGAGAACCGTTGGGATCAGGATTGTTAACCCAGGTGACCGTGCCATTGAAACGAGCGTGATTATTGCTCTTGGAGTCGGTGGCAACTCTGCCCACATTTTCCTCAAACTGCCACCAGGACACCAATCCCTCCTCGTCGCCGCGAATGGTGTCCCCGACAGTCGCGCGAACCGTATTCCAGAGTCGCATTTCGCTAATTGTGCCGCTCAAAGGCTGAATCGGGTTGGCAGTGTCGTTATTGATCAGGAATCCAGCACCAATTTGCAAGGCTTGGGAATTGCCGCCCACATCGGGGGCTGAATTATTCTCACTGCCGATCGTATAGTTACCGGCGGGTTGCCTATCAATGTACAGGTTAATGTCGTATTGGACGTAGGCTTGCCCCTGAGCGGTGACTTCGGTGCGTCTACGGCGAGTCACGGCTATTTTATGGAACTGTCCTGGAGTGAGCGATCGCGTTGCGGCAAATCGGGTGCCATCGTCCGGCAGATTTGTTCCCTCAGCATCTTCAAACAGAAACACGAGTCGTCCCGGTGCCTGAACGAACAGAGCGTAGGGAACTTGCTCGGAGGTGCCATCGTCGATAATGCCTTTGCTCAACAGACTGTAGTTGCCGCGTAAATCGGGGAGTTGCAGAAATACTTCGATCGTCAAATCAGCCCGGATATCGAGGGTGGGATTGTTGCCACAGTCCAGATAACCGCCATTGCCCAGTTCCACCGCATAGGACTGATCGTAGGCAACAGCTAAGTGAGTCCAACGGTTTGCCGGAATGATTTCTCTAGATTGCATTACCAGTTGATTGACTCCAGCAATCACGCTGTAAGTGGGGGCGGTGTCTGGGCTACCGGCCTGACGTTGAAGTGCCAGGGTGTAGCTCTGAGTGTTGCTCTGGTAATGCAGGATGCGGGCGCGATCGCGAATCGTCGTTTGCGGGCGTACCCAGGTTTCCAGAGTCAGATCATCGCTGGTCGCCAGTTGCCGGATTTGAGTTAAATCTGCCAGGTAAGCATAGCTGGTGTCAGAAAACGACAGGGTGTAGCCAGGAGCGGCAGCTATCCAGCGGGAGGAAAGGGTGCTGGGGGCTGGCAAGAATGAGTCTAGCCGAATGGGACTGTTGTTTTCGGTTGTCGTTGCCAAAATTAGGACGGAGCCATTGGCGAGATTTACTCCAGGTTGAGTGCTACTGGCGTTGGCGTAGTTGTAGGGGAGCCAGTAGACAGAGGGGGGAGTGGGG
>JBAUTA010001166.1:0-7152 GCA_049581985.1 Kovacikia sp. | reverse complement strand
ATGTTATGGAGCCTTCAAAAACAACCAGAAGGAACACCAACCGACAGCAATCCGAATGCTGAAATGATTGCTAAGGAGGTGTGTAAAATGCTAGCTCTCGGAAATAGCAACGCTCCACTCTTCCAAGCTTAGTTGTTCGTCAAGAGAGAGCTGAGGGATGATTTTGCAGCTTAGTCCGCAAAATCATCCTTATGTAAATAGATATATTATTTTGCAAGCTCTACTCCCTCTGCTAACTATGGGCTACAACTCCATCGCAAAGTTGCCGATTACTTTTACTGATGTCAGGATTTGATTTTAAGTAATCATAAATCCAATTACAGCCAAACTTTAGCGGATCTAAAGTTTGAACCTGTTGCCTTTTCCATAAGATCACTGTCTTGTCCTCACTAGCGGAAGCAATGGTCTGTCCATCGGGACTAAATTTTACTTTCCAAACAGCACTAACATGTCCCCTGAGGGTACTTAATAGCGTGCCATCTTGATTCCAGAGTTTGATACTACCGTCTCCACTTGCCGAAGCGATCGTTTGACCATCAGGACTAAATGCCAATCCGAGTACACCATCGCCGTGTCCATTGAATGTTCTGATCAAGGTACCATCTAATTTCCAGAGCTTAAGGGTGCGATCAAAACTAGCGGAAGCTATCATTTGACCATTTGGACTAAATACCACTTCCCGAACTTCACCTTGATGCCCGTTGAGAGTACGAATTATCTTGCCATCTAATGTCCAAAGTTTGATCGTGTGATCTCCACTTGCCGAAGCAAGAAGTTGACCGTCGGGGCTAAATGCCACATCCCAGGTTGAGCTTGGATGACCCTGGAAGCTTTGCAGTAATGTTCCATCCACAGCCCACAGATTAATTCGACCATCCGAAACAGCAGTCGCCAGCGTTCTTTGATCTGGGCTAAATGCTACGCCTAAAACCCCCGATGTGTGGAGTAGTGTCCTTTGCAATCTTCCAGCTCGAGCCCAGAGTTTAACGGTATTGTCATCGGAAGTTGAGGCGATTAATTGGCCACTCTGGCTAAAACTTACTCCAATCACTGCTTTTTGATGTCCATTCAGAATCTTTAATAAGGTATTGTCAATTCTCCAGAGCCTGATAGTTTTATCTTCACTGGTTGAAGCAATGGTCTGCCCATTTGGGCTGAAAGTAATTCCTCGAACTCTTGCTGTATGGCCATTCAAAGTTGTCAGCAGATTACCGTCCAGATCCCAGAGTTTAATTGTTTTATCCCAACTGCCGGAAGCAATTGTTTGTCCATCGGGACTAAAGGCAACACTCCAAACTGCATCCCCATGCCCCGGCAAAACACGAATTTCTTTCCCTGCTTGGCTCCAGAGCCTGATGCTACCATCTTTACCAGCAGAGACAATTAGTTGGCTATCGGGACTAAAGGCAACACCTGAAACTCGCCCTTGATGGCCTCTCAAGGTATTCAGTTCTTTACCCTCGCGGCTCCAAAGTTTAACGGTACCATCGTCGCTACTTGAAGCAATCATCTTGCCGTCCGGGCTGAAAGTCACTGCCCAAACAGCTCCAGTATGTCCTCTAAGTGTTCGAAGTTCTTTGCCATTGCGATCCCACAATTTGATTGTGCGATCATTGCTGCCAGAAGCAATCAGTTGGCTATTTGGACTGATTGCCACGGCCCAAACTGCATCTGCATGCCCTCTGAGTGTGTGTATCTCTCTACCATTACGATTCCACAACTTGATGGTTCTATCTTCACTTCCTGAAACAATCAGTTGGCTATCAGAGCTAAATGCTACTCCCCAAACTCGGTCTACATGTCCTCTAAAAACATTTAATTCCTGGCCATCTGCACCCCAGAGATGAATGGTTTTGTCTTGACTAGCAGAAGCAATTAGGTTCCCATCTGGGCTAAATGCCACGCTCCAGACTAAATCACTTTGCTTCGGTAGCAAGCGGTTATATTCCGCTGATCTAAAAACCGCTTGTTGAAGTACTCTAAGCGCCTGATCTTGGGTATTTGCATCTGCCCAAACTAATTGTTGGAGTTTTCGCTGTGAGCGGATTGCCTCAATGAGAGCATCAAACTCTTTCTGAGAAGTGAAAAGAGTGTCTGATGAGGCAACAATAGCTTTGACCTCGCTAATGGCCGCATTTTGCCATCCCCACCAGGCAAATCCAGCTAGCATCAGCGCAGCCAACAATCCTGCAATTAAGCTAGAAATAACTGTTTGTCGTCTCCGTCTGCGATGTTTACCTTCCTTTTCTTGCACCGCTAAACTGCGTTGAATGAATTGTTTCTCCCCAGAGCTCAACTCATCCTGGCGAGTGTCATACCAATCCTTCGCATCGGATAACCGCTTACCCCGCAACAGGGCCTCATCTTCTTGATTGCTTTTCTCCCACTGCCGTCTCGCCCGCCGCAGTTCCTCCTGCCAGCGACGAAATTCCTCATCCATCTCCAACCAGTGTTCCAGCCTGCCCCAACTGCGAATCAATGCTTCATGGACAATCTCCACTGTCTCTTCCCCAGTGGTCTCATGGCGATTCGTGACAACCAATCGAGCTGAAGCTAAATGGGAAACTAAATCCCAATTCGTTTCTCCCACCTCATCTCGTGTGGCCAGACGCCGACTGGCATCAGTCCCAACTCCGGGTTCCACTAACTGGACAAAGATGCGTTGGATTCGCTGTTGGTCGATCGGATGCAATTGAGCATATACCCGCTCTGCATGGTTTGCCAACGCCTCCTCCACGCCACCAATGGCAGCATAAGCCTGATGCGTTAGCCATCCTGCTTGCTGCTGTGACCATAACTCAGTTAGGGCAAACTCCAGTAGGGGTAATCGTCCTGCCTGTCCCCAGGTCGCTTGAATCAGCTTGTCCGTTAATCCGGGTTCCAACCGCACCTGCATTTGGGCAGCGGGTTGGACGATCGCTTGTTGCAACTCCTCCCAGTTCATCGGTCCCAGATTATACACCACTCCCTGAAGGGCATCACTCAAGCGGCGATCGCTCAAGGCATAACCGTAAAAATCCGCCCGTAAGGTCAGCACCAGGGTAAACCCAGGCGCAGATTGCACAGCATCTAGCAAGCTATCCAGAAACGGCTGCCGATCGACCTCTGGGCAAAGCGTGTACAGTTCTTCAAACTGATCCACAATCAGCAACAACCGAGTTCCCGGATTGGCTCGATGCTGGCGATCGATTAGATGACAGAGTACCTGAGGGTCAGTTTGCAAGTCAACGGCGAGTTCCAACACGCTGAAGTGAAATGAGCGATCGTCTGTTGCTTTGACAGAGGGTTGCTTCAGCAGTGTCCCCTGGCTTGTCACCCCAAATTCTATGAATGCCTCCGCTAACGCATCCAATGGTTTACTGCCAGGACGGAATGAGAGGATCTGCCAGTGAGTAGAGCTGAGGCTACTTCGCAAACGAGGTACTAATCCGGCAAACACCACAGACGATTTACCACTCCCCGAAGCACCGGCCACTGCGACTAAGGCTTGCCGCTTCACCGCTGTAATTAAATCATTTGTGACCTGCTCTCGCCCAAAGAACAGGGCCGCATCCGCTTCTTGAAAGGCAAATAGGCCACGGTAGGGGCAAGGAGCCATTCCGCCCATCTGCAACCAGGTCGAAGGCTCTACCGCTGGATTCTGGCAAAGGACTGGCAACCATGAGGCAGCGGGAAACTCATCCTCTAATCCTTGCAACTTGCGGCGGGTCTGTCGCATGGCCTGATACAACGGCAATCGTTCAGAAGCAAAGGCTGCAAGAAAATATCTTAAAAACTCTTGGGCCACTCGATTCGGCACGGGTTCGCGCATGACAATCACTTGCGGGATCTGCAATTTTCCCAATGCTTGTGCCAAGCCTACCCCATCGCAGGAGTTGAGAATGGCTAACTTTAAGCCATTGTCGATCGCAAGCTTGAGGGCTTCCTCCAACTGGGCGATCGTCAAACTGTTATTTGTCGGGTTATCGTTTAGATAAATGCGGCCTGTTTCTCCTTCCGTCTGGCTATGTCCAGCAAAAAAGAGGATGTCCCAGCCAGAAGCATCCCAAAGCTGCTGATTAAACTCTTGGCGGGAGGGGGTCACCAAAAGCTCAATTTCCGCATCGACTAAACCTTGAAGTAACTGTCGCTCTGCGGCAACATCAATTCCTTGTAGCTCACCCAGAATGGCTAAAATTCTGACTTTCTGACGGTAATTCAGATTGCGAGTAACTCCCCGACGTTGATATTCTGGCCGGCTCAGTGCCATCTCGGCATAGGGATAATCCTGAAAGAAATCCCAGCAATGCCAGGGTAATCGCCGCAGCACATCATCGTTGGCTTCAAAGATAACTCGGATTTCGTCAGCAGGATTGAGGAGCGATCTCAACTGTCGCTCGATGGTGATTAGCCCTGCTGATTTCAGCCAGGTATTGATCGTTTGGTGGAGCTGTTGGCTAAACTCCTCAAAACTGAGTTGAGAAACTTGAGTTATTCCACCAGCCTCAATCTCCAACTCGTCTTCAAGGGTTTCACTGGACGGGAGGCGTAAGATCAGACGGTTACACAGGGCCCGGTAGGTAGACTGCCAGATGTGGTAGGACTCCATCAGCTCAGGAGCAGCGGGGAGGCTGCCCACCCATTGCTCCGCCTGAGGATATTGGTCTGTCCACAAACGCACTGTGATCTGGGGAAAGCCCTGGTTGAGGTCTCCACTCCCCAAATTGATCACCACAGTTCTGCTCATATTACAGCTCAAACACTTCTTTGACCCTGATGTCGTTTAGCCTCACTTCAACACTGAAGCCATTTCCTGGTCGCCCCTTAAAAGGCTTTAGCTGAATCAAATTATCGTGGTTTCTGGATTGTACCTCCTGTAGTATTCTGTCTGTACTGGATAGCAAAGTCAATTGTAGTTGACTGGGTAAGAACTGTGCTCCTGCGGCGGGTAAAACCTGAATATTAACGCCAATCTTTCCTTCACTTTCAGGGATGACTGTGACTAACAGGACTACTGGTTGACTACCAAGCTGCATACCCAAGTTAATCAGCTTACCACCCTTCGCACTTGAGGGGGTATGACGAGTACTCCAGGCTAAATTGGCTTCTGGATTAATCAGAGTATCAAGAGTTTGCCATCCTTCATCCAGCACTCCCTGTAACCATCGACTTAACTGGGTTTTCAGGATACTGAAATCTTTTGGTGAGGATGCGTCAACTGTCTTAGCCGAAATAACCGGAAGTGGAATAGCACTGGGTTCTGCATATTGCAGATAAACGATTAAGTGATTCAGTTCCGCATCAAAGGCAGATAGTGGTATCCGACACAACTCATCGGATAGAAAGGAAGTGATCTGGTTGGCTTGAGCTATCAGTTCGTCATATCGCAAAAAGCCGCGAATAATAACTTCTTCCTGGTCTTCTAAAACTTCCAACACCACATAAAAATGAGCTACTAGATCAGGCTTTTCCAGGGTAATTTTGGGAATGTTAACGACTTCATCCAGCACCTGCTCTGTAGCCACCAAACATAGCTTAAATTGGTCAATCTGAAGATAGCTAACATCCACGATCGGGCTAGAAGGTTGCTGAATGGCTTGTTCTGGCAGTCGTTCTGTTAACCAGGCTGCAAAAGCCAGCCTTGCTAGCGCATTGAGATAGGCTTGCCACTGCTGTTGCTCGTTGTTGAATGGCTGGCTGATCTCCCTGGCTTGCTCGAAATGCTCCGGCTCCAGCCATAGAGTTTCGGGTAACAAAAGTCTGAGATAGGTTGCACTCATAGCTTGGTTGGTCATGGCTCGGTTCCTCTATCCGGTCTGTTCAAGGTAACGTTTGAGTTGCTGGGCATAGACACTCTTCATCGATCGGTTTTTTCCCGCTTTGATTTCGGACGCTGCCTCAGCAAAGATCTCGGCATCGATAAAGGCTTCAATCTGTTCGGTTATGGTTTTGAGGTAGTTGGGTTCAGGGGGCGTAGAGGCCAGCCCTTGGGATTGAGCTTTGGTTAGGATTGGCTCCAGAAGGAGTTGCACAGTTAGCCTGCGGACGTTGCTGAGAATTTCTCCTGGATTGAGAATCCGTCGGGTCTGATCCCAACTGCTCATGCCTAACTGTGGGCCAATCTCTCTCAGGGATAATCCCTCACAGTAGTAGAGCCGCAACCCAGGGATGAAGCAGGGAGCAAAGGGGGCATACCGCTTACTTTTTTCCAGTTGCATGATCTGGCTTTGAATTGCCTGCTTAATGGATTCTGCTAAAGCAAGGGCAAGTTGCTGCTGCAAAAATTCTAAAAATTCCTGCTCTTCCGCATCGAATTCGTTTAACGAATCTGACGGGAGATCCATTCTGAGTTCATAGCCACCCGTCTCTAAGTTTTGGACTTCAAGAGGTTCTCTAGACTGCCAGATGTCGAACTGCCGTAACTGCTTGGCCACTTGCTTCAGTGCTTTCAGTAGCTCATACGGAGGATTGATCAAAATACCGCGTGACTGCAGCAACCCATTCATTTCACCCAGTTGTTTGTCAGTCGGGTCTAGACAACGGCTGACTTGCTGTTGCTGTCGCCGATCGCGCCTGTACACCGAATGGAAGACTTCAACTAACTGGCGATCGCGCTCTGATAGTTGTTCCAATTGCCCAGATCTAACCCGATTTAACAATGCCCAATCACTCAGATGCTGAAACCCAAACTCTGACAGAAAGCCTTTCAGTTCTGGATGTTGTTTGGTTTGTAAGAATGCCCAATTCTCCAGGCTCATGTTGGTTGGAGAATTGGATTTATAAGTCCGTAACACCTCCACAGCAAAGAGCTTGTAGGTTGTAGGTTGAGTTTCCCCAGCCTGATTCAGCTTGAGTTGGGTAACTCCTGCATCATCCAGAACAATCAATGCCTTGCCATCATCATTGAGCACAAAGGGTAGTAAGTCCCGGTAGGTGAACTGTTTATCTCCAGCGAAAAGACTGTCGATCATCTGGCAAGCCTTGAGGATGGGATAAGATACCTGGCATCTCAAACAAAGACCAGCCTGGGCACGGCTAGTCACATTGATGTCTGATTTTTGGGGCTGAAACTGAGTGAGCAGAGCAATCTGAATATTTCGGCGTTGAGCATCAAGTACCGTTGGAAATTGCCTTTGAAAGAACTCCTGGGCAGGAGGAAGCAACCGATACTCA
>JBAUTA010001165.1:0-3775 GCA_049581985.1 Kovacikia sp. | reverse complement strand
TTAGTGAGCTGTCGAATTGGCTTAAAAGTGAACGATTACATTCCCATCAACTGGGGCGATCGCGATTCTAGGAATAAGCAGCAATTCTCATTATGGGAGTTGCTTAGTATGAGCTGACTATATCGTCGTAAAGGCAGTCTGAGGCTCAATTTTGGAAGTCGATGGGGGAAGGGTGTCTGCCCTTCAAGAAACGAATCATGCGCAAGCATCAAGAGGGCTGCGAACACCAAGCCCGCCCTTGTTGAGGACATGGGTATAAATCATGGTGGTTTTGACATCTTTATGACCGAGCAGTTCTTGGACAGTGCGGATGTCGTAGCCGTTTTGGAGCAGGTGAGTGGCAAAACTATGGCGGAGAGTGTGACAACTCACGTTTTTGTCAATTTTGGCGCTGCGGACAGCTTGCTTGAGCGATCGTTGCAGCGCGCCATCGTCTAGGTGATGGCGGCGGACTTCGTTGCTTCTGGGGTCGATGGAGCGCTGTTTGGCGGGGAAAACGTATTGCCATTTCCACTCACGGTTGGCGTTGGGATATTTTCGTTCTAGGGCGAAGGGTAGGTAAACTGCGCCGTAGCCGAGGGAGAGGTCGTCTTGAAAGGTTTGTTTGACTTGAATGAGGTGTGCTTGTAGTTGTGTGATGAGGCTTTGGGGAAGTACGGTAAGGCGATCTTTGTTGCCTTTGGCGTCGCGGATGATGAGCTGATTTTGGGCAAAGTCTATGTCTTTGACCCGTAGGCGTAGGCTTTCTTTGATGCGGAGTCCTGCGCCGTAAAGTAGTTTTGCAAGGAGCTGGTGGGTGCCTTCTAGGTGTTTGAGGAGCTGCTGAGTTTCTTCTGGGGTGAGGACGGTGGGTAGGTGTTTGGATTGTCTGGCTCTGACGGCATCAATGGAGTCTGATAGGGGTTGATTAAGGACATGTCGATAGAGAAACAGCAGGGCACTAAGGGCTTGATTTTGGGTTGAGGCGGCGACGTTGTTGTCTACGGCGAGGTGGGTCAGAAATGCCTGCACTTCTGGTTCTGCCATGTCTTTGGGGTGGCGTTTATTGTGAAACAGAATATACCGTCGAATCCACTGCACGTAGGATTCTTCGGTACGGTAGGCGTAGTGTTTGACTCGTAGGGCATCGCGCACTTGGTCGAGTAGTTTCCTAGGCTGGGGTGGTTCCATAACGTGACGGATAAAATCCTATTCTTGCAAGTTATGGTAACGTTTTGAGTACTAAGTTATTTTAATTTTGACGAAGAAAAAACCTCTGCCACTTGCGTGAAGGAATGTTGACAAGTTTTAAGAAAGGTTTCTATATCTAAAGTTTGCGTGGTATAGCGCCTTGAGACGATGGATGTTAGTATTCGTTTATCCTTGATTTTCTTTTTGCAATTAGGCAATAAGGGCTATGGGGATTTAGATCTTATCTTGAGACCTACTTATAGTTATACCGTCGCGCAAAAGTAGGGTGAGTCAGACAGGTTAAGGTTAGTTTCTGGCTCGAAGAATGGGCTGTGGTTTAGTTTTTGGTTGTGACCGTTTATTAACATTTCTACCAGCTCAAAAACCTCAACTCAAAGACTTAGTGAATGGCTGAAGCAGCCATCAGAAAGTGCAAGAAGTCATGGAGTTGTGAAACGCTTGGAGATTTGGGTGGGGGCGATCGCCTCTACACTTTGGATGGGACGGTCGGTGGGGTGAAATACGGAGAGGTGTGATCGTTTTTCATACGGTCTGCGCTGTATAACCAGTCGTTGCACACGGAACGGGCCTAAGTGCGATCGGTTATGATGCAAAGTGAGTCGCCGTCCGGTGAACTCCAGGCCGTTATACGGTCGCGAAAAAGCTGGGTGAGTGAGACAGGTTGAGGTTAGTTTCTGGCTCGAAGAATCGGCTGTGGTTCAGATTTTGGTGGTGGCCGTTTAGTTCCATTTTGAACGTGACCAAAACACCTCAGCTCAGAGATTTTGTAAATGGCTGAAGCAGCCATCAGAACGTGCAAGGAGCTATGGAAGTTGTGAAACGCTTAGAGATTTGGGTCGAGGCAGTCGGCGCTCCATTTTGGAGGGGGCGGTCGGTGAGGTGAAATACGGAGAAGTGCGATCGTCTTTCATTCAGGTTGCGTTGTATAACACTTCGTTGTACCGGAACGGAGGGTCACGCTATTATTTGTGATGCAAAGTGAGTCGCCGTCCGGTAAACTCAAGGCCGTTAGATCCCTTTAAAAAAATTAATATGGGTCGAGAGAAAAAGAAGAGAAAGAAAAAACTTGCCCAAAGAGTCAAGATATTGCAATTAATGCCTCGTCAGGAATATCAAGAGCGAGAGACCTCTATGAACGATATTAAGCTCCTGATTGATCAATCAACAAGTCCATCATTTGTCCAAGAAGCCAAGCGACTTCAAGATTCTTTTATATCTGGAGATGAATTGTCTGAATTCTGTACGTCAAAGGAATCGTGGGAGCAAGGTATGGGTTCCGCCGGTTTTGTCTTAAAGAGAAATGGGGAAATCATCAAATCTCTAGTATGTAAAATGAATTAGTTGTAATCTAACTACGCACTGCACTTGGATTCTCGGCGAATACCGTATACTGCTTCTTTTTTATCTTATGCTCGCGCTAGTGAGTGCAACTGTTAGACTCTATGAATAAATTAGTAGAAACAACATGGAGGTTAGAGTGGTGTGCGCCAGAATACTGGCACTGGGAAAGGTTACAGATTTTTGAAAGTGGCAAAGCTAAAGTTTTAGACTGTGATGGTAGATATCATTCATTTGATAGTAAACAGGATGCAGAATATTGGTTGAGTGAGGACGAGTACTCAAGATATGAACACTTGATTGAAGATGGTGAAGTCCTCTCGACCGTCGTTCCTCCTTCAGCTAATGATGAGATTGAAATGATTGCACTTATTCAGTCGCTAGCAAAACAAAGCTGATTTTTCTGCAAATCTAAATGTTGACAAATTCTTTAGCTAACTCCAATAATTTTGGTTGCTGAGTTGTTGAAGATGATCGCCCTTCATCAAGTCACCCAAAATCTCGGCACTGGCGGTACAATATTTTCAGTCCAAGTTGCCTTACTTCTCGTGTCTAACTACTCATTGCAGCGGATGGTCGGTACACACGGCCTGTCTTGCTTACTATACTAGCCACCGCTAAATTCGATAACGTTGGGCAGCTTGAATTTTTGAGTATGGGCTAAACGCTCAGCTTTAGTTGAGAGCTATCTTTCAGGGAAATCTCAAAATATTGTCTAGATTTTCAAGAGTTGGTAAATCTTTTAGAGCATTTTGAAACTTATTGCTTCTCTCAAATAAATCTTGTAGTGTCAAAAGATGAATTACAACTGAATTAATATCTGGATGACCGAATAGCCTATCTAAGAATGTTTCTTTGTAACCAACCCCAGCCAGCATAATGCTTATATCTGCCATATGATATTTGATATCTGAATAATATTTACGTGCTTCATCTTTGCTTAAAAAATTTGCGCTTAACTTGGACTGAAAATGAATCTTTCTCCCTAAAAAGCAGGTTGAACCATCTACACCATCATCTGGGCCAGAAGGACCAGGCTTTAATCGAAGACTTTCTGCAAATTTTTGTCCAAGTCTTTGTTTTGAATCGTTTTCTGCCTGGAGAATTCCTTTGATTAGGTAGTAGGTCGTTGGCTCGTTGAACATATTTTTACATTTTTGCTTGACTATCTTTTCTCTTTTTTATTTTTAAATTTTTCTCATATAAGACTTTGATGCCCGCAACTGCATAATTAACTGCTTCGTTA
>JBAUTA010001164.1:0-4019 GCA_049581985.1 Kovacikia sp. | reverse complement strand
CCCCACTCCCCCTTCTTACAATTAATTAGAGCTACCTACTTAAACAGGACTGAAAGACCGTTGGAGTCCATTAAAATGGACTTGAGCTATGAGCCAGGAACTTGAGTTCTTGGCGGAGTTAGCCGCGATCGCGAATGCGTTGCCCGTCTGTAACCTGATCGGTAGGATGTAAAATCACTCGTTCACCAACGGTTAAACCTTGCTTAACGGCTGCTTCCAAATCATTCCGCTGACTGATCACAATTTGCCGCTGCTGGGCTTTCCCGGCCTTGTCTACAAAAATACACCAGGCTTGTTGATTACACCGGAATAAGGCACTCGTGGGCACTTTCAAGACATCTTTGCCTTCCCAAGTCACAATCCGCGCCTCTACTCGATATCCATCGCCCAGGGATTTAGGGGGACTGACAAAATCAGCAATCACATTCACCCGCTGCTCTTCAACTCCGAGGGCAGAGACTTTTGTGAACGCTGAGGGTTCAACGTAGCGGACTTTAGCCTGGAGGGGTTTCTCTCCTCCCCAATGTTCAATTTGAATTAAGGCTCCTGGTTCTATATTGACTGCATCTGTAGATAGGACATCAATCACCAGTTCGAGCTGCGTGGCATTGCCCACTTCAAGCAGCGGATCGCCAGACTGGACAAAACGGGCACTCTGCTGCATGACTCGGAGGACACTGCCAGCCGTGGGAGCCGATACCGTGGTTCGTTTGGCTGCGTCTGCCAGGTTGGTTAGGGATGCCTCCACGCTGGCAATTTGGGCACGGTAAACCTCCAGTAAGTAGTCTGGATCCTTCCGTTCTGCCTGCAAAACAGAGAGAGTATTGCGAAGGGATGACACCTGGGCGATCGCCGCTTCTACTTGCTGCTTAGAGACTTTTGCCTCCTGCTGTCGTCGGGTTGCAACGAGTTCTGCATCTTCCCGTACTTTGCGAGATTGGGCACCCACTGCTTGTAGTTCGCGGGCGCGATCGCGATCGCGCATGGCCTGCGCCAGATTAGCCTGGGCTTCTTGATAGTTAGCCTCCGCCTGCCGTTGGGCAGCGATCGCAGCACTAATATTCGCCTGCGCCTGCGCCAGGGCAGCGGGTTTAATCCGTTGAGTTTCGACCCCGGCTAACTGCGCCCGCAGTTCCCGCAAACGGGCCTGAGCAGCTTGTACCTCCGTATTGAAGGGGAGTGGGTCAATTTGAGCAACAACGGCCCCTTTGGGGATCGAATCCCCCGGTTCCAGCCGAATCCGAGACAAACGACCGGATACGGGGGCGGCAATAATAAAGCGATCGCGCACTCTCGTTTTGCCCTCAGCATCAACCGTGACCCATAGGGTTCCCTGCTGCACCTGACCTAAATCGACGGGAACAGGAGTGGGGCGCAGGGCAAATACCAGCAGCCCTATAACCCCAAGCCCTGCCAGCCAGTAGGGGAGATGGCGAGGGAGGGAGGGGGAGGCTTGATCGGACGTTGCAGGTTTTGGGGAAGACGCTCCAGACCGCTTCAGTTGCGGCAGTTGAATGCCAAAAATGCTAAGGCGATGCTGTTTAGGCTGCATCGGAGCTTCCTCCTTATTCACGAGTTTTAAGAACGGCAATTAAATCCAAATGGTTGAGTTGGCGGCGGATTAACCAGCCGGATCCAATCGCCGTCAGGGTAATCACAACAAAGGCATAGGCGTAGCTGGAGGGGGCAACCACCAGGGGAAGTCGATACAGATCGCTGTCGTAGGCGACGCTCATCAGGGCCGCAAGACCATAGCCCAAACCACAACCCAGGGGGATAGCCAGGGCGGTGACGATCGCCTGCTCGCCCAGCAAAATCACCGCGATCTCGCCCTGGGTGAAGCCGATGATCCGCAGGGTGGCGAGTTCGCGGCTACGCTCAGACAGGGCGATACGGGCGACATTGTAGACCACACCAAAGGCAATCACACTAGCAAACACCGCCAGCACCGCCGTAAAGGCGGCAAACGTGCCAGTGATGTTTTTGTTGAATTCGGCAATCAGGCGATCGCGCAACGCCACACTTGCCACTGCCGGAGTTTGTTTGAGCTGGGTATAGAGCTGATTCAGATTGGTCGGGTCTACGGTCAGATAGGCCCCTGAAATCGTCTGGCCCTCGCGCATCAATCGATTAAGCGCCTGGATATCCATGTAAGCTCCCAGCCCAATCAGCTCATCCACCACCCCCATAACAGGCACTTCACGGGTAGGGCGTTCGCCTTCTAAGACTTCCAGGGTCAGGACGTCGCCGACAGTGATGCCGACTTTGGCCGCCAGGCTTGAGGTGAGGATGATGCCTCTCTCAGGCAGCGCCACCGGCTGCAAGTTTTGGTCGAGCAGGCGACGTAACTCTCCCTCAGGCTCCAGTCCAGTAATGCCGCTGAGGTAAGTTTTATGTTGAAAACGCAACCGGGCTGGCACCGAGCGGTAGGGTTCGCTGCGTAAAACCCCGGGAAGATGGGTCAGCTCGTAGCGGGCGCGACTCGACAGGGGTTGATTAAACACCAGGGTGACATCTTCCCGCTGAATCTGGCGGAACTGCAGGTCAACGATGTATTGGGTGGCGTTTTCAAAATAGCGACCGATCACCAGAATCGCCACCGCTGCCGAAATGCCAATAATCGCCAACCCCGTCTGCAAGGCGCGCCGTTCCAGATTGCGTAAAATGATCTGCCCAACGGGCGACAGGAAGCGCTGCAACCCTAGCCGTTCCAAGAGGGTAGCCCGGAAGGTTGGAGGCGGTTCGGGACGCATTGCTTCTGCTGGAGGCAACGAAACAGCTTGTCGTACCGCTGTCAGCGTACCGAGAATTGCTGCTGCGCCGCTGACCCCGATCGCCGTCAAAAGCAGGGTTGGCTCAAGCCGATACTGGAGGACGGGAAAGTGGAAATACTGGGTGTAAACCTGCGTCATCAGCGCCCCCAGCCAGATGCCCAGGGCTGTACCTACCAAGGCACCGCCCAGGGTAATCACTAGCACCAGCCTGAGGTAATGGAGACCGACGACGAGATTGTCATAGCCAAAGGCTTTGAGCACCGCAATCTGTTCCCGCTGGGTACTCACGAGGCGGGACAAGACTAAATTGAGTAAAAATGCGGCAATGCCTAAAAAGACGACGGGCACCATGACCGCCGCCGCCGCCAAGCTCCGAATCTCACTATTGAGAAGCTGATTTGAGATTTGATCCTTGCGCCCATAGGCTCCCAGACCGCCATAGGGTTTGACCAGCAGATCCAGTCGAAAAATCACATCTGCCTGCTTTGCTGCTGGCATCAGCGACAATGCGACATCGTTAAAAGCCCCTTTAAGATCAAACGCTGTGGCGATCGCCTCCCGGTTCATCCAGAGGATGCCAAACCGCTGATTATCAGGAAACAGCTCACCGCTGTTGATCTCGTAGATGTATTCGGGCGAGAGGGCAATGCCGACAATGCGTAACTGCTGCCAGCGCTCGTTGATCACCGCACCGATCGCATCACCAATGTCTAGGCGGTTGGCCTTGGCAAAGGCTTCGCTCACCAATACCTGGTCGCGACGACCCGGTTCGATGTAATGCCCCCGGCGAATAAACACATCGTTTAACATCGGTGCCTGCTGCTCAGGGATGGAAATCAGCCGCCCCGTGGCCGGTTCCTTGAGTCCCGGCACATTCAGGTTGACATTTACCACCACCCGCGTCTGCACCTGCTGCACACCTGGGATCTCAGCAATGCGAGCCGCGAGGGAATCGGGTGCCCGCTTCAGCGACACAAATACATCGGCAAACCGATAGCGATCATAGTAGGTCTGCTGAGACAGTTGCAGCGAATCATAGGCGCTCATCATCGTCACCAGGCAGGCAATCCCACAGGCAACAATCAAGGCGATCGCAATCATCTGGCCCTTAAGGCGCAGCAGGTCGCGGAGGAGCTTTTGATCGAGGGTGGACATGAGCGGAGAACGTTAGAAAGGTTGAGGGTTGAGTGGGGGAGTCATGAAGTTAGGAGTTAGGAGTTTTGAAGGCTGAGGGTTGAGTGATGG
>JBAUTA010001163.1:0-3220 GCA_049581985.1 Kovacikia sp. | reverse complement strand
GCACCATTGTTGCCAGAGATATCTCAGGAAGCATGGGGTATTAGTCAGGGGTCATTTTAAAATTGAGGATTGGCAATTTAGCCTGTGAAAAACTGAAACGCAGGCCAGGGGCCTCGTCTGGAGGGGGAGATGGTGGAAAGCAGGGGGCTATCCGCACTCACCCAGGTTGGGAATCTGTCGCGATCGCCGCCAGTCCTCTAATTCGAGGGGTGGGGGGATTCCCCCCAGTCAGGTCAACGAGGCCCAGATAGGTAACAGGGCAGCTTGCCCAGGGGAGATGCCGCAGGCGGTAGGGAAGAAGGGCAACGATCGCCGGTAAAATAAAATAGCCATAAAAAAATTCAGGATGATCAAGAGCATCACCTCTTGTCATCCTGGTAGCCCACCGACCTTGCTACCTACCTCACCTGCGTATAAGCCGCATCGGAGAGCGTCGGAATTTCAGCATAGCGACCTAGCGCAGATTGGATCACTGAGTAACCCACCGCCACAAGGGTTCCTAGAAAGATCGTGTTGAATAGGGTTTGGGCAATCAACCCTCCCCCAATTCCAGGGATAGGAGCCAGAACAAAGCCCCATACGATGCCTAACAGGCTCAACACAATCCCCATCAGGATTGCTTGCATCGTGTTGAACCGAATGAAGTGAGCAATCCCTTCGTTCCTGACCACCAGCATAAACAAGGCAAAGAACACAATCAGCGGCATGAACCCGCCAAGGCTAAAGTAGTAAATGCTGATCAGAGGAAAGAGAGGCTTGACAATTGCGTTGAAAATTGGGCTGAGGAATGAGCCAGAGCCGACCTGATTGAAGCACAGTACAAGCGCATCCATGAGCGGAAGCAGGTAGACCAGGGAGGCAAAGATACGATCGGTGGGAGAGGTGGACCCGCGCCAAGTCATGATGCGTTCTCCAAAGTAAGGAATTTTGTTGAGTTGTTTATTAGCACAGGATAGCGTAGTTACCTGACGATACCCAAGTGGGGAAAACTCCCGTAAAGCGTCTGTTGATTGAGCGAACTGATACCAATTTAAAAAATGAAGGTTGCAGATGGGGGTGTGGGGGCTTCGCCCCCAGCCAGGAGTTCCACCCCTACACCCCGTCCCTAATCTGCCCTGTTCGCTATTTAAATTGGTATGACTTTGTTTGCTATGGCTATCGCCAGATTTAATAGGAGATAGGATTCGAGGGAGAGTAGGGGCTGCGCCCCCACTCCGCTTCTTACAAGTAATCAGGCCGACCGACTTAACAAGAAAGGGGGTCAACTCAGTTTTGTAGATCCCAAATATTTGGTCAGGTAAGGAGAAAATACTTCGTAGATCAGGGTGAGGGGTTGACCATGATGCCAGAACAGATAGTGGCGACCCCAGAACGGGCCTGATTGTCCAAAGGCAAGTTCTAGTGCCGGGGAATGTCCGTAATAAACTCCTTGAACATCTCGATATAACTCCGTTCGCAAGCGGGCAAGGCTGGCCCAGATCGGCAGCGATCGGTTTTGCAAATATTCATCCACATGGCTGGCTTCCCACCAGGACGTGGCATAGGCAAGCCGCTGACCAGAGGCCGTCCGCAGCCACACCTGTCGCCGCAATCGGGGTCCTGGCAACACCTGAAGTTGCTCAGGGGCATTGTCTGCCTCCATCCCGATGGGAGACATATCGATCACATCGACCTCGGTCGGTTCCCCGGTTAATAGCTGCAAATGGCGAGTCGGGGAGCCATCCCCCAAAAGCAGCATTTGCCAGGCGGGTGCTAACCGGGTGTGAGGCAAGCCTGGTTGAATCGTTCTTTCATCGCCCTGCCAAATAGGCTCCAGGGAATGCCAAAGCGCAGGCAGAGAGACACTACCTGAGGATTTATCTGAGAATTTATCTGGGGATCTGTCTGAGGATCTAAACGTTGTAGTCAATGTTCTTTACACAACTTAACCTCTTTATCATGATAGCGTCGATCGCTCCTCCCATGCCCGCATCTTACCCGGATTCAGCAACCCGTAGGGGTCCATCATTTGTTTGAATTGAAGCTGGGCCAGATCCACGGTTTTTCTGCCCCCATCTTCCAGAATGCAGGTGTGAGGATTTGCAATAAATGCGCCCTTGTCTTCGTGGTACTGGATGATGGCGTTCAACCGTTCTGGGGTGGTGTAGCGGAGGATCTGGAGGGCAGCAGGAACAGCGGTTCCATTTATCCGCAGGAATTCCAGGTGCATCATCACTTCATCGCCAAAGTGATGATACATATGCTCCACCAGTTTCAGGGTTTTGTCTGCTGGAAAGATGGTTTGCAGGTAAGTCAGGCTGGGATCAACGCTGCGGGCGTGCAGGGTTGTGTGGTTCCAGGAATATTCCACCAGCGTTATCCCCCGACTGGCTTCCTGGGCAGTTTTTTGATAGGTAACAGTGCCCCCGTGGTGCTTCACTAACTCTGCAAAGGACTCCAGGCAACATTCAGCAACCAGGACAAGGGCACAGTGGGTGCCAGGGGGGATATGGTTGCGGAGGGCCGCAAAGTAGTTGGGAATCGGATCGGCACAAATACACACCAGCTTTTTGATAATGCCGTCGCTGTCGCTCAGGGCCTGCCCAAAATGGGCGGTAGACATGAAGTCAGCAAAGGTAACGATCGCCTCTGCCCAGGCATACACAGGAGCCAGGGGAATTTCGAGTTCAGTAATGATGCCGTTGGTTCCCCAGGCGTGGGCGACTTTGTAAACATCATCTCCTCGCAGTTCAATCACGCGGGGTTCGTCTTCCAGGGTGATCACCTTGAGTGCCAGGAGATTACCGCGATCGCTCAACAGCCCGTAGGTAACCGAACCAACGCCCCCACTGCCACCTCCAATAAAGCCCCCGATCGTAGCTTTACGATAGGTCGAAGGAGCCATCCGAATTTCCCAACCCGTTTCCCGGGCCTGCTTATCGATCGCTGCTAGCCTTACCCCAGGCTCTACACAGGCGACCCCCGGTGTGATCCATTTGATCTGCTGCATGTTGGACAGATCCAGAATCACACCCCCGTGGAGCGGCACACACTGACCATAATTTCCGGTTCCCGCCCCCCGTACCGTTAAAGGAACTTTGTGTTTGACACAGACCTGGGCCACCCTCAGTACCTCTGCTTCGTTCATCGGGCGCACCACCAGATCCCCCCGTTTTTCGCCCAACAGTGCTTGCAAAATGGGGCTGTAGGTGTAGTAGTCCTGAGATAGCTTGGTCACCTG
>JBAUTA010001162.1:0-2444 GCA_049581985.1 Kovacikia sp. | reverse complement strand
GCTGCCAGTCCAAATAGTTTTCGCAACAACATCAAATTGTTTTGAGAGACAGCAATCACCGCTTTTGCCTCGACGTATTGTTGTGCCAGTTCAGCATAGGCTGCGGGAACTTCCTTCGGCTTAATTGGATGCACTAAATGCTCCACAACCATAAAGGGAATCCCCAGTTTGATGGCGGTCCGTTTTGGGAAAAAGTTGGCGATCGGTCCCCCATTGCTCAGAATCAAAAAATCCGGTTGGGTGTTGGTGATAATCTGTTCAGCATCCGCTGCCGTTGCAGACTCCAGCCAGAGATGCTGCTGAATCCCTACCTGCTTTTGCTGGTGGGCAAACCACTCCGCCCGCTGACGGGTACGCTCCATTCCAACGGGACCAAATAACTTGACCAGAGCATCAGGAATATCCTGGACGTAGGTCACCTGGTAGCCTAGAGGAGCTAGGGCGCAAAGAATAGAGTGGTTGTATTGCAAAATTCCCCCGATCGCAGGGGATGCATATAGCAGAATGTGTAGAGCCACGGTGGAGTTGGTTGGGGCTTAGTGGTTAGTTGTTAGAATAGACCACGCTGTTTGACAATTAACGTTAGCTCCTTTCTATAGCTATTGCCAGCTTGGTGAAGGCATAGGAATAAAGGGTGTAGGTGGGCGTTCCCCAGCCAGGGTTTCCACCCAGCACCCTGTCCAACAACTCAGGCTGATTGACACGCAAAATTATTTCTGATCCCGATCCCTTGCCCCCTACCCCCTACCCCACCTCCTAATACCCCAATGTTTTTCAGCGTCGTCATTCCTACCTATAACCGCAAACCCATTCTAGAAAAATGCCTCAAAGCGTTGGAGGCTCAGCGGTTTAATCCTGCCCTCATCGCCGGATATGAGGTGGTCGTAGTGGATGATGGCTCAACGGATGGGACGGTAGCCTGGCTTCAAGCTGTAGCGTCTGAATTTCCCCATGTGAGACTGATTCAGCAAGATCATCAGGGTCCAGCCGCCGCCCGTAATCTGGGGGTTGAGAAAGCTGCAGGCGACACGATCATTTTCATTGACAGCGATCTGGTGGTAACCGAGCGATTCCTCCAGTCCCATGCAGAGGCACTGCGGCAGGGAGAAGAGGCACTGGGCAGCGATCGCCTCTTTACCTACGGGCGGGTGATCAATACTTGCAATTTTGAAAATCCGACAGCGGAGCCGTTCAAGGTGACGGATTTCTCCCAGGCGTTTTTTGCCACCGGAAATGTGGCGATCGCCCGCATCTGGCTAGAACAAGCTGGACTTTTTGACAGGCGCTTTCAGCTGTACGGTTGGGAAGATCTGGAATTGGGGGTGCGGCTTAAGCAACTGGGCTTAACGCTGATCAAATGTCCTGAGGCTGTCGGCTACCACTGGCATCCCCCTTTTACCCTCGACCAGATTCCCAATTTAATTGAGAAAGAGATCCAGCGTGGCAGAATGGGCGTTTTATTTTATCAAAAACACCCCACCTGGAATGTGCGCATGATGATCCAGATGACCTGGTTGCATCGGTTGCTCTGGGGAGTCCTGTCTTTGGGTGGGCTGCTCAATGAGCGCACCATGGCTCCTTTCCTGCAATGGCTGATCGATCGGGGCAAACCCCAACTTGCCCTCGAAGCCGCCCGCATTTTTCTTAACTGCTACAACGTCCAGGGTGTATACGCTGCCTATGCTGAGCTAAAACAACCGTTGAAAAGCTGATTGGCAGACTGACTTATTAACCTGGCAACTCTTGTGGCTGCATTCGCCCTTACCCTAAATCCCTCTCCCAGGATGGGCGAAGGACTTTCAATCCGGCCCCCCTTTTCCTTCTTCTCCTTTCCGTCCCGCCTAATTCCGAAAATGTTCCAGACACAATTGCCGGAAGTGGTCGCCACGCTGCTCAAAGTTCTGATACTGGTCAAAGCTGGCACAGGCCGGAGAGAGTAGGACAACAGCAGCGTGATACTGTTTTGCAAGTTCTGCCGATCGAGGTACTGCCCGTTCCATTGTCTCCACAATTTCGATGCTGGAGTAGCCTGCCTCTTGCAGCCGTTGGGCAAAGGCAGAAGCGGCATCACCAATTAAAAGAACTGACACTGCTTTATTCTGAATCGTGGCAATCCAGGCAGTATCATCACCCACTTTTGCCTCACCCCCTGCAATTAAAATGGCAGGGCTTTTGACTGCTGCCAGGCCAACTTGAGCTGCATCGTAGTTCGTTGCCTTGCTGTCGTTAATGAAGTCAATACCCTGCCAAAGGCAGATATGTTCGAGACGATGCGGAACACCTGGAAAGGTGGCAATGGCTTGGGCGATCGCACCTTTCTCAATGCCTGCCAGTCGTGCCGTTGCCACTGCCATCAGCAGGTTTTGCTGATTGTGCTGACCCACCATTTGCAACAGATTAACTGGCAAAATCAATTCTTTTCTAGTTCTCACCCAGCCATCTTC
>JBAUTA010001161.1:0-4103 GCA_049581985.1 Kovacikia sp. | reverse complement strand
CTCTTGCCTGGGGGCATCGCCCCCCACTCCCTTTCCGATCATTAACTACGCCTACCTACTTAAACGAATTGCCGATCGCTGGCAAACCTTTAGAGGCCATCTAATTTGTGTATACTAAGCCCCTTTACAAAAGTCAGGAATGCTTTTATACAAATTTATCGGTAGCCGCCCAGAAAGTCACTCATAACATCTATTCAGCCTCTAAGATTAAGACTTGAATCCCATTTAGAAATTCGATTCTTCTGCCCACAACTTAGTTTGAGGTTGGGTTCTTTTAAAGCTTAAGCACCAATAACTGGGCTTATTTCATGGAAGTAAACTTGACGTGGACGCTGAATCATAGCTACATGACGCGTCTAACAGAAACATTTTCAATTGCCCAAACACATCCCGCATCCTGTATGGCAGTCCTAAATCAGCTGTGAGTTTGAGAGGCTTTGGGAGAAAGGATTCCACTGGAATCCTTTCTCCCAATCCAAATAGGATTGCTATAGTATCGATTCTATCTCACCCCTTGCTCCTGTCCGTTTTAGTGGAGCTTCGTATTGCGCCCCGTTGAAGTCAAAATAATCCACTCCATCAACAACCTTTTGCATACAATTCAACCCAATCAGCCGTCCGATCGTTGCCCTAGATGCCTTTGACTCAGTCCTTCCCCCAATCTGATGTCATCCCAATCGTCCATTCTGATGTTTCAGCCCCCCAAAGAATGAAAATCTGGCTCCCTGTTCCTGGGGAATAAGAGGTGAGGGAGAGGGTAGGATGGGTAGTATTTCCACCCCCACCCACCCTTGAAAAGGAGAAGCTATGAAGACCCCCTGCCCCCATCTGCAACTCTTATTCTTTAAATTGGGATGAAATGATTGCCTCAACCTAGAGGTTGCAGGGGGCGCACTGCAACTCTGCATTTTTAAGAGAATGTTTTAAAAGTTCTACTGATAGTAAAACGTCAGCTCCCCCTAACTCCCCCGTTAAAAACGGGGACTTTGAATCCGGTTCCTCCCTTTTCAAGGAGGGTAGGGGGGGATCGCCGAGGGCAAGACAGCTCAGACGATACCTTTTCAAACACCCTCTACGATCAAGGTGGAGTTAAATAAACTCCACCTTGATCGAAATTGTTAGAGAAAGGTTGTTTTCCAACCAAAACTCAGGCTTTAGCACTGCCAGCTTTAATGCATTGCTCAACCAGGGGCAAAACGTGTTCAACATCTTTCCAACCGAGGATTTCAGTCACTTTCTTTTCAAGATTTTTGTAAGACTTGAAAAACTCGGCGATTTCATCTAAGCGATGGGCGGCAACATCTGCTAGAGATTTGACCTGGGCATAACGGGGGTCTTTGTCAGGCACACAGAGAATTTTCTCATCCCGATCGCCGCCATCAATCATCTCTAACATCCCGATCGGGCGAGCTGCGATAACGCATCCTGGAAAAGTGGGTTGATCGATCAACACCATGCCATCCAGAGGATCGCCGTCATCTGCTAGGGTATTAGGCACAAAACCGTAGTCATAGGGATATTGGACAGAAGAATAAAGCACGCGATCGAGGGCAAAGGCGTTCAGGTCTTTATCGAACTCATACTTATTCTTACTCCCAGCAGGAATCTCAATCAGGACATTAATCAAACCAGCTTTTGGCTGGGCAGGAATACGGGAAAGATCCACAACAGTTCTCCAAACGAGTAAGGGAATTTTAGAAAGGCAGAGGCAGAAGGCAACAGACAGAAGTTAAAGACTGAATCTCAGTCTTCCATCCCTCATCCTTCATCCCTACGATCGCCTTCCTCGATTAGCATTTTACGGGAAGACGGGGTAGGGGAAGGTGTCATGGGGAGGGGGCAACATGTAAAGGAGCGACCAACGGTCGAAAGATTGGCACTAATTCAGCTCGACTGACGACCAGGGTAGGATAGGCCCGATCGCCATAATCTTTTCCGACTTGAAGCGGAAAGATGGGGTTGGGTTCCAGGGGGGTCCAGATCCCGCCTGCTGCCTGGATAATTACCCAAACTGCGGCAATGTCCCAAATTTTAGGAGTGGCTTCGACTCCCCCTAAGCTGGCTCCGGCTGCGACGGTTAACAAGTTAAAGGTGGCAACTCCGAGCATCCGAATTTTGGCCGGAAAGGGATTTTTGAGCACGGAGATGCTGCGGGCACAGATGTTGAAGAAGTGGTTGGGGGAAACGTCGTCGGGACTGGTGTGGATCGGGCGATGATTGAGGAATGCCCCGCTGGGTCCGGTTAGTCCTGAATCGCCGTACCAGTAGCCGTGAAAGGATTGCTCCAGGGGGGGTAGGTGGACGTAGCCAAATACGGGGGTACCCCGGTAAAGCAACCCAAGGGAAATACCCCAAAGAGGCAGACCTCTAGCAAAATTGGTGGTGCCATCGAGCGGGTCAATAATCCAGCACCAGTCGTTGGCTGGCAAAATGTGTTCGGCCTCTTCGCTCAAAATGCCGTGATCGGGAAAGGTGCGGGCGATCGCGCCGCGCAATTCCTCATCCGACCAGCGATCGGCTTGAGTGACCAAGCTGCCATCCGACTTCTGGGCGGCTTGGACGTGCCCGAAATCTTTCAGCAGTTGCTCTCCCACCTGATGCGTGGCAGTTTCGGAAAAATCAAGGATTTGGGTCCAGTTCATAGGAATGGGGGGTAGGGGTGGGGGGAAGATGAGGGATGGATGGAGCCGTTGGGGAAGATCAGGGAAGGAGGCTTAAGGTTTGAGGTTCGAGGCTTGAGGTTCGTTTTTACGCCCTGTTGCCCTACTCCCCGAGTCCCCACTTCTAATCCCAATCGTCCATGCTGACTTGTCAGCACCCCAAAGGATGAAAAGGTATTTTCAGAGCAATTTCAGTCACGATCGCCCGCAATTACCGATGCAATGGCTTCTTTCGCTGTTGTTTGAAATTCCTGCACATTGACTCGCGCCAGGAGAGCGATCGCCACGCTCATGCAGATGGCTTGCAAAACAAAAACCAGACCATAGGCGATCGCCAGCTCGGATACTAATTTTTTGCCGAGGTCGAGGATTGTTCCACCGACGACCGTTGCCAGCCCCCGGGAGATTGCCTGAGCCAGGCCCCACGCTCCGATAAAAGTGCCTGCGGTTTCGGCAGCGGTTAAATCCATCATCAGCGTAATTGCGCCAGTCGTGGTAATTCCTGCCGCCAGACCAAACAGTAGTAGCGCTAATTGCAGAAATTGGGGATTGCGGGTAAAGCCAGCAGTAATTACCAAAGCCAGGGACAGCACCACGCCCTGACAGCCAAGCTTTGCGGTCTGACGTTTACCAATTCGGGGAGCCAGGGCAAAGCCTGCCCCCAGAATGCCAATCAGAGTGCCCGTTCCCCAAAAGGCATTGAGAGTGGCAGTTGCCCCGGCTGGCATCTGAAATACTTCACCCCCATAGGGTTCCAGAACTGCATCCTGAAGAAACAGCCCCAGGGTCATTGCCAGCAAGAAGGTAAAGAAGAAGCGGGTCTGACGGTTGGCGGTGAGAATGTTCCAGGCTCGATTTAAGGTAATTCGCTCACTGAGATCGGTGAAGTGCGATCGCTGGGCATAGCGGGAGTATTTTTTCTCCACACCCCAGGTTGCAGCCAGTGCTAACATTACGACGATCGCAGGCAACACCAGAAACAACTGGTTAATGCTAGCTTGCAACAGATCCAGGGAGGGATCGGTTCCCAGTTTTTTCAACATGACGCCGATCGTAATGCCACCAATAATCGTGCCGCCAATTAGCATTGCCCAGTCCACCCCAACAATTTTGGAGCGGTCTGCTTCATCGGTAACATCTACCAGCAAGGTGGCAAAGGGAGTCGAACTCGCACTGACGGCAATCCCATACAACCCAAACATCGCTGCGAGCAAGGCTGTCCAGGCGTAGGTAGTTAGGCTCCAGCCAGTTGCTTCTAAACTGCTCCCAACCTGCCACATAATCTGGACTGCGATAAATGCAGTGACTGCCAAACTTCCCGCACCAACCAGCACATAGCCAGTACGATGGGACCCCCACAAGGGCTTGGTATCTGACATTTGCCCAAACCAGACACGGGCAGGTGCCACAAACAGGGTAATTGCCAGCACAACACTGGCGATC
>JBAUTA010001160.1:0-2527 GCA_049581985.1 Kovacikia sp. | reverse complement strand
GCTACTTACTAGCAATTCATGACGTCTGCTGACTTAGTGGGAGAAAAAACCAGTTAGCAAAAGCGGCACCAACAACAGGACTACCACAATCACAAGCAAGGTACCCGGTTCAATTTTGATCACGTTTTTTTGTGGATCGCGCATGTTCTACCTTCGGGATAACGGGTATACAGCCCTACGCAAGCATGTCGGGACACGGAATATTAAAGGCAGGGGGAATTTGCCCCAGCCAGGGGTAGCCCCCTGCACCCCGTCCCAACTCATGCCTGCACTTCTATATCAACCATAACTCGATACAATGGGAGGCTTGATAGCAATTTCCACCCCCTCCCCCCATTGGCCTCTTTAGTTTAATTACGCCCAATCTCTGATTTAAGAATTCTGCTGTCCATTTTGAAACCCATGAAGAAAACCTTTGTTCTTGACACCAACGTGCTGCTCCACGACCCATCGGCAATGTTGCGATTCAAGGACAATGATGTTGTACTGCCCATGACCATTATCGAAGAGCTGGATCGGTTCAAGAAACAGCCAGAGATGACCGGTCGGAACGCCCGTCAGGCATCCCGCAAATTGGATGAACTACGCCAACAGGGACACTTAATCGAAGGAGTTGCGATCAATGGGACAGGGATGCTACGGGTTGCCCTGTGTCATCGGGAAACCTTACAGGAACTTCCCACAGAGCTGACTAATGGTCACGGAGATAATGCCATTCTAGCGGTGGCCCTGGAACTCAGACGGCAGTGTGACTATCCCGTCGTGGTGGTCAGCAAGGATACCAATTTGCGCATCAAGGCGGATGCCCTGGGATTGGTGGCGCAGGACTACGAAACCGATAAAGTTGACCTGGACGAGCTTTATACAGGGATTGCTGAAATTATTGTAGAAGCTCAGCAAATCGATCAGATGTTTAAGCAAGGGGGCATTCCTTTAGAGGGAAAGTTTTTTCCGAATGAGGCGTTGACCCTGATCGATGCAGCAAATCCATCCCATACTGCCCTGGCGATCGTAGACGGGGTGAGCGGTAAAGTCGTGCCGCTGAACAAACTGCCCCATTCCGGCATTTCCCGCATACAGCCGCGCAACCGGGAACAGAAATTTGTGCTGGAGCTACTACTGCGAGATTCGATTCAGTTGGTAACACTGGTGGGTAAGGCCGGAACGGGTAAAACGCTGTTGGCGATCGCCGCCGGACTGCAAAAGGTTGCAGACGAACAGATCTATAGTCGCCTCTTGATTTCCCGCCCCGTTGTTCCCATGGGACGGGATATTGGCTATCTGCCAGGGGATGTCAACGAAAAACTAACTCCCTGGATGCAGCCCCTCTATGACAACTTTGATTTGATCTTTGGCACCCAAGAATCATCCGGCAAACCCAGCCATTGGCGGCGTGGTCACGAAGAACTGATCGAACGGGGTTTGCTCCAGATTGAAGCCCTTACCTACATTCGTGGCCGCACGATTCCCAAGCAGTTTCTGGTTGTCGATGAAGCTCAAAATCTCACCCCCCATGAGGTAAAAACCATCCTGACCCGTGCTGGCGAAGGCACCAAAGTTGTGCTCACAGGCGATCCGGACCAGATCGATAATCCCTACGTGGATGCTGCCAGTAATGGACTGACCTACGTCGTAGAGAAGTTTAAGGAAGAAGCTTTGGCAGGACACATTACGCTGGTGAAAGGGGAGCGATCAAGCCTGGCAGAACGGGCTACAGCGTTGCTGTAAGGGAGAGGGGATGAGGCTTAGTCTGCTGCTTTCTGCCTGGGTCTGATTGCTTCATGCCTGGTGTCCGCTTTCTCCCTTAATCACGGCTGAGGTAATCAAGTGAGCAAGTCGCAACGCTTCGGGCACGTGTCCGCAATCTGTGAGACGCCTCAGCACCTGGGCTGTAATCTCCGGACTGGCACCCCACACTTGAAAGTAAAAGGGAGGATAGGGATGGATGGAACCCGCATGACGCAAAATTTCTAAGCGACGTTCCGGTTCTGGTAACTGTCGGATGGCATACTCAACTGCATTCAAATTGGGCTGGTGCCGCATTACTGCTACGCAAGGTCGCTGTAGCGTTTTGGCTAAGAGGGGCAGATCGATAATATTAAAACCAGCCAGGGAAATTCCGTCCAGCAATACCAGATGAATCTGCGGCAAAAATTTACTCCCCACTAAAATTCGACCCAGGGTTTCAGTTGCATCCCAGCCATCAGGCTGCACCGCCCCCCACACCATGCCTTCAAACCGCGTTCCGGCACAAACCACTCCGGCAATAGCAACTGGTTCCCCCGATCGCCGAACAAATGGGGCATCATCAAAGCCAATCACACGAATTGTGCGCCGCTGAATCAGGAGAGTTTCCAAGTCCATTAGGGTACGGTGGGCGAATGATGGGCAACCAGCAATGGGCAATGGGACAGGATACAGATGACTGATGGCTCTGCTCAGCCCCCACAGCCGATTAGGTCGATTTTATTCTCAGGTCTAAGCTTAAGTAGGTAGCTCTAATTAATTGTAAGAAGGGGGAGTGGGG
>JBAUTA010001159.1:0-5621 GCA_049581985.1 Kovacikia sp. | reverse complement strand
CGATTATGTCATTGATCTTGGCTATCGCTGTGCCGATGGTCGCTGGCTGATTCTGGCTCGTTCCGTTCCGGTTCGGATTCCGCCGGTCTATCCCTCAGATTGGATTGAAGATCACTTCTTAACGATTGGTTGGGATGAAGAGCTGCGGGGTCAGACCTTCCTGGAACTGGTGCCACCCAGCAAGCGGTTAGCGATGGGAGCACCGGGCGGCAACGCAATTTACGATCGCATCTTTGGTTTAGCTGAGTCTGCTGAAGCCCAACGGGTAGCAGGTTCTCTATTTGGGTCGATGCAGCACGTTCCCGGTTCTGTGTATGGCTCAGCGCAGATGGTTGAATCCTTCAGTTCCCATGTTCCCGGTTCTGTATTTGGCTCAGCGCAGATGGTTGAGTCCTTTAGTTCCTACGTCTTCCCCTCTGGTGTAGGGATGTGGGGCGCAGTGCCAACCATGTCAGGGTTAACCATGTCTGGGTTAACCATGTCTGGTGCTGGTCTGGGCTTCTCAGGTTCTCTGCCGATTAATCGTCCCCGTCAGTTCTGGCTGGTTGCCGATGCCGAACTCATCGTCTACGGGGCCACGGAGCCAGATGCTACGGTAACGATCGGGGGTCGCCCGATTCCGCTAAACTCCGATGGCACCTTCCGCTTCCAGATGTCTTTCCAGGATGGTTTGATTGATTTCCCAATCCTGGCAGTTGCTGCCGATGGCGAACAAAATCGCGCGATTCACATGAAGTTTACCCGTGAAACTCCGGAGCGGCGGACAAATACAAAAGCAGAAGCGGTCGAAGAATGGCTGGCCTAGGCGATTAACTGAACTCGGTTTCCTTTGAACAACCCCCCAAACTCCTCTGCGATCGCAGAGGTTTTTTTACGCAAACCAGGCCGGGCAATCTGATATAGCTGTCGCCAGTTTGATTAGGACAGGAGGATGAAGGGGGGGAGGGGGGGCGTTGCCCCCAGCCAGGGGTGAAACCCCTGCACCCCGTCCTAACCAGCATGACTACGGCGATAGCGATCGCCAGCTTGATTTTTTAATGGGGATTAACGTAGCCATTGTCTTGGGTCGAGTTGATAGTAGCGCTGTAGTTGTTCATACAGGGCCGGATGTCGTTTGAGCAATTGGAGTGGCTGTTCAAAAAAGGTCTCGGTCGCGACGGCAAAGAACTCGGCGGGGTTGGTTGCTCCATAGCTATCGATAACAGTCTTAGCGCCGCTAGCCATATCCTGACGGAGCTGTTGGTATTCTGCCGTCATCACCTTTGTCCAGGTGGAATAATCCTCACTTTGCTGCAACACGGGCACCCCCTCCGCTTTACCGTCCTCCTGATCCAATTGATGGGCAAACTCATGCAGCACCACGTTATGTCCATCTCTCCAGTTGCTGGTATCCTGTTTTACCTGTTCCCAGGAAAGCACAACCTGATCCCAGGTCCATGATTCTCCCAGTCTTGCTACACGCCGTTCCTCAACAATTAAGTTGTCAACGGCGGTGGTTTCGTTTACCAGATACGCATTTGGATAAATCAGAATCGATCGTAGCTTTGGAAAATACTTTCCCCGCTCATTTAGCAGCAGCAAGCAGGCGATCGCCGCAATCACGAGCCTCATTTCCTCCGTCACCTGCAACCCTTGACAGCCAATGAACTGTTTTTCTGCCAGAAACACCTGAATATGCCCCTGCAGCCGTCTGCGCTCAACGGGAGTCAGGCGAGCATAAATGGGGAGGTGATCTTCCACAACAGCATTCCACAGGGGCGGAAAAGGACGATGTTTGAGCCGGTTTCGCCGCTGTTCAAGCCATAGGGGATAAATAACAATCCCGGTCATAATCAGCCCGGTAATGAGCAAAACTGCGATTGCTTCTATCATTGCTTTTAGCGCTTGATTGCCCTCTTGCTTAAGCTTATCCCAATTTAAACATCAAACACGACAGATGAAACCGGGGTGTAGGGGCGGCATTCCTGGCTAGGGGCTTTGCCCCAGCCGTCTACAACCCTGCCTAAATTGGCATCATCCAGACAGTTCTGTTTGGGAGAGGGGATCGAGAATTCTGGGGCGATGCTGCGGGGTGTGATGAGCCAGGGCGATCGGTTTAATGACCTCCAGTCTATTTGCCCAGATTAATTGAGTGCTGGCTACTTGCCTTTTTACGCGTCAAACTGCGGATAACCAACTTTTCCAGTTCGATCGCCCAAAATCCAACCGTGCTAACTAGCATACAAATCGATAGTTCAGTCAGCGACAGGGTTTCTGTTTGGAACACAGCCTGAATCGGTGGCACATAGACCACCATGAGCTGAAAGCCAAACGTCAACACCACTGCCCATAGCATGTAGGGATTGGATAGGATGCCAATTTGAACCAGGGAATCTCGTTCGGAGCGCATTGCCAGCGCCAGACTCATACGCGAGAGGGCCAGGGTCAGAAACGCCATCGTTTGCCAGGTCGGATGCGCCATCGACCAGGACTGGTAGCTGACTGCTAGCAATGCCAGCCCAACCAGTAGACCAACCCAGAGAATATCCCGTCCCACGCCGCGACCAAAGATATTCTCATCTGGACGGTAGGGCGGACGTTGCATGGTATTGCTTTCAGCAGGTTCTACACTAATTGCCAGGGCCAGCAGCCCATCCGCCAGGAGATTAATCCAGAGAATTTGCAGGGGCAATAGCGGTAGGGGCATGCCCAGGAACGGAGCCAACAGCATTAGCCAGACCCCACTGGCATTGCCGGTCAGCACATAGCGGATGAATTTGCGGATATTGTCGTAAATTACCCGTCCTTCTTTGACCGCTGCCACGATCGTGGCAAAGTTGTCATCCAGCAACACCATATCCGCTGCTTCTTTTGCCACATCGGTGCCTGTCATTCCCATGGCCACACCGATGTTTGCTTTTTTGAGGGCTGGAGCATCGTTTACCCCATCCCCTGTCATTGCCACAATATGCCCCCTGGCTTGTAATGCCTCCACAATCTTCAGTTTTTGTTGGGGCGAAACACGGGCATAGATCGAGACAGAGTCCACCTGGGTTTCCAGCTCTGGCAGCGACAGTTGATTCAAATCTTTGCCAGTGATTACTTGATTGCGGGTGTCGATATCCAGGCTGGCGGCGATATATTCCGCCGTTAGGGGATGATCGCCAGTGATCATGACAGTCCGAATTCCCGCCTGTTGACAGGTCTGAATCGCAGCTTTAACTTCAGGACGGGCTGGGTCCATCATCCCAACCAGACCAATCAGCGTTAGATTCTGCTCAATGTCAGTGGCAAGGTTGCCAGCAGGCACCCGTGTCAGCGTTCGACAGGCAACCAGCAGAACCCGTGTCCCCGTTTGCGCCAACTGGTGATGGGCAATTTGGACCTGTTCCTGCCGGACAGAATTCAGCGGCTCTCTCTGACCATCAATCCAAACTTGACTGCACTGATCGATCAGGAATGTAAAGTCTCCCTTGGTGAAAGCAACGTAGAGGGTTGGGTTGGAGTTGGGGCCAGGGGCGAGATGTTCCCTAAACGACTCGTTTAAGTGGTGAGCAATGCTTTTGAACTGAGAATTGCAGGCGGGAAACGGATGATCTGTTTCCCCACTCTCGACTTTCCCATCCTGATTCCCTACCTGATGGATTGTCGTCATACATTTGCGATCGCTATCAAAGGGGAGTTCAGCAATCCGGGGAAAGATTTTCTCTAAATTAAATTTGTCGAAGCCCAAATGTCTTGCGGCTTCAATCAGAGCGGTTTCCGTAGGGTCACCTAGCATTGAGACAGAATTGGATTCTTGGTTACCAGACAGAATTGCGTTGTTGCAGAGAATACTCCCTGTTAGCAGTAACGAGGTGGTTTCTAGTAGCGGATTGGAGCAGGACCGGGTTTGATGCTTAGAGACATTCAGCTCAATATGCTGATTAGCCGTGTAGAGGGTGGTTACCGTCATCCGGTTTTCAGTCAGGGTGCCCGTTTTGTCTGAGCAAATGACGGTGACGGAACCGAGGGTTTCTACTGCTGGTAGTTTGCGGATCAGCGCCTGACGTTGGAGCATGCGGCGTGCACCGATCGCTAAAGCAATGGTGACGACCGCTGGCAACCCTTCGGGAATGATGGCAACCGCAAGGCTGGCAGCAGTTAGAATGAGCACCTGTAGGGATTCGCCGCGCAGCCACCCCAGCACAAAAATGACCGCAACCAGGGCAATGGAGACGATCGCTAATTTATGGCCCAATTGGTCTAAGCGCTGTTGTAAAGGCGTCGGGTCTTGCTCTACCATCTGCATGAGATGCGCAATTTTGCCCAATTCGGTATTCATGCCCGTCTCGGTGATGACGGCCTGACCTCGCCCATAGGTGACAGTTGTCCCTCTGTAAATCATGTTGTGGCGGTCTGCCACTGGTAAATCTTGCTCCTGGATGGGGGCATACTGTTTGTCAACAGGTTGCGATTCGCCAGTGAAGGTAGATTCCTGCACTTGCAAACTGGCGCACTCTAACAACCGTCCGTCAGCGGGGATGATATCTCCCGTCTCCAGCAGGATAATGTCTCCGGGAACCACTTCTGATGCAACGGTTTCTAACCAGTTTCCCCCCCGGCGCACCCGCGCTTTAGGCACAGACAATTGTTGCAAAGCAGCAAATGCTTTGCTGGCCCGATATTCCTGATTAAAGCCCAGGAGGGCATTGAAAATGACGATCGCCAGGATGGCTGCGGCGTCTTTGTGGTCGCCCATGATCAACGCAATCAGCGCTGCCCCCAAGAGTACTCCTACGGTCGTGGAGGCAATTTGCTCCCACAGCATCCGCCAGGGACTCTTAGGGGGACGTTCGGTGAGTTCATTGGGGCCATACTGCAATAATCGGCGGTGAAATTCCTCATGGCTTAACCCATAGGATTGGGTGGTGTTCAATCGGTGCAACACTTCAACCCCATCCAGTTGATACCAATCCTGCAACGATCCACCTTCCTAAATTTCATCCAGGAAAATATTCAGCCGCTCTAAGGAATTCTTATCGATTTCCTGACCAAAAGCCTTTCTGTTTTTAGCCTACTTGGTTCTAGGGTCAGACAACCCAATTTGCAAAAGAACTTATACCGATTTAACTGATCTCAGATCTTGCACCTTTCTTACAACCACCTCGCAGTCCCGCCCTGGAATAAATTCCGGGCTCATAGCAAAAGTCCTCTAAACATGACTAAAAGAGAGCTTAAGTCCATTTTAATGGACTTGGGCTAGGAGCCAGGAACTTGAGTTCTTGGCGGTTGTAGCAACAGGTGCAAGAGGTCAGTTATACCGATTTAAATGGTGATTGTTGCCCATCGGCCCCACCGCTTCCTAGCCTCCCCTTAGCAAGTTACGGTGTATCCCCATCTTGTCTTAAACCCAATCCTCTGCCGGGGGACTTCCCTCCGAAAGGGTCTGGGGTGATGGGTATAGGGTCAATGCAACGAGAATCCAGGAAAATCAGTCAGACCCAATGCGCTCCAGGGGTGAATCTAGGCTGAAAGCCAAATCCTGATCACGGCCCCAGCTCCGAAACGTAAGCCAGGGTTTCATGTAGAGGGGATCTGCCCTATTCTCCAATTAAATTATACCAATTAAATTATACCAATTTAAAAAATGAAAGTTATAG
>JBAUTA010001158.1:0-2170 GCA_049581985.1 Kovacikia sp. | reverse complement strand
CCCCACTCCCCCTTCTTACAATTAATTAGAGCTACCTACTTAATTCCATCATGCTATCAGTTTCCAACTGACTCCTGACCGTTACCTGCTAGTGTTGCAAACACTAAATTTTGCACTATGGGGTTTGGGGGCTTCGCCCCCAGAAGGGGGGTTCTCCCCTCTCCCCCCCTCCAAAACTTTCGTTTTGGTCTACGTAGTTGCCACGGAGCATGACATGATTTCTACAGTCCCCCAGGTGAAAGCGATTGAAGGAGCACACAAGATGGAGCAGTATTACAAACCAGACCATTTGTCAAATTTTGGACAGATTGGCGAAGGCAGCCCGGAACTGGCAGAAAAATTCTTTGCTTACTATGGTGCCGTTTTCGCTGAAGGTGCGCTGTCAGTCAGGGAAAAAGCCCTGATTGCCCTGGCAGTTTCCCATACGGTTCAGTGCCCCTACTGCATTGATGCCTACAGCAAGGAATGCCTCCAACAAGGAGCAGATTTGGAGCAAATGACCGAAGCTGTGCACGTTGCCACCGCAATTCGGGGCGGCGCGTCTCTGGTTCACGGGCTACAAATGTTGGATCACGTTAAGAAAGTGACGATGTAATTGTCCTCTCCCCTGATCTCTGCCCCATCTCTCCCTGCTTCCTTCCGCTCTTCAATCCTCATTCTGCTGTCGCTAATTTCAACCGAATAGGGAACTCTAAACCTAGATTTGCTGCCAGGTGGGGACCCTTGAAGTGCTATGAGTCACACGGTACAAGCTGAAAACGTTAATGCGGAAAGCGTTTTTCAGAGAGGTTTGGAGTTAAGTCAGGGGGGAGATTATGAAGCAGCGATCGCCCACTTTAACGCTGCAATTCAACTGCAACCCAACGCTTACGATGCGTGGAATGAGAAAGGCAACGCGCTGAGTAGCCTGGGCCACCATGAGGATGCGATCGCCTGTTATGAAGCCGCGATCCGGTTTAATCCCCAGGGGCCAATTTCCTATTACAGTCTTGGTCGGGCTGCCTATGTGACCGGACACTATGAAAAGGCGATCGCCAGCTTCAGTAAAGTTTTAGAGCTTGCCCCAGATTTCCCCCATGCCCGCTACTGCCTGGGACTGGTTCTCTATGTAGCGGGCAACTATCGGGAGGCGGTCAGCACCCTGCAACAGGCATTAGATCTACAACCAGATTTTGTGGATGCCTGGTATACGCGGGCTTTTGCCCTCTATTCCACAGGGAGCTACGAAATCGCTATCAAGCACTTCAATAAAGCCTTGGACCTACAGCCAGACTGCTGGGAAGCCTATAGTGGGCGGGCAGATTGCCTCAGACAGTTAGAGGACTATGAAGCAGCGATCATCAGCTATGACAAGGCGTTGGGACTGAAACCGGACGATTCCGAATCCTGGTATCAATGGGCGGTTTGCCTGAAGAATTTGGGACGCTATGAAGCCGCGATCGTCGGTTATGACAAAGCCATTTCCTGTCAACCGGACGATTGGCGTTTCTGGTATGGTTGCAGCTCTTGCCTGATGAAGCTAGGAGATTATGAAGCAGCGATCGCCAGCTACGATCAGGTTGTGAAACTCAAACCAGATCACTATGAAGCCTGGTTTAATCGGGGAGTGGCATTCAAACATCTGGAGCAATTTGAAGCGGCAATCGCCAGCTACGATCAGGCGATTGAACTATGCCCCAACGACCATAAAGCCTGGAACAATCGAGGCAGTGCCCTATTACGCCTGAACCGTTTGGAGGAGGCGATCTTCAGCTATAAAAAGGTACTAGAACTAAACCCCAATGACGAACGGGCGCAGCAAAATTTAGCTAAGACGATAAAGCGGTTTAATCGCGACTACGGGGCAAGCGAGACGTAATCCCCCACCTGGGCAAGGGGCAGTACCGCAGGTAGGGAAGGCATTAGGGGCGGGGAAAGTCGGAGGGTGATCGGAAATTCTCGGCGGGGGTGCCACTCAGGGCTTGGGACATAAAATCTCGCCAGATAGGAGCCACAAACCCTCCCCCGGTTGCGCCTTTGCCCACAGGAGCATAATTATCATTCCCCACCCAGACTGCGGTGGCAAGTTGAGGCACATAGCCAACGAACCAGATGTCTCGTTCAGACGAGGTAGTTCCCGTTTTACCTGCTGCGGGCCGATCGAGCCTCGCTGCCGTTCCCGTCCCATGAT
>JBAUTA010001157.1:0-2966 GCA_049581985.1 Kovacikia sp. | reverse complement strand
GCTATAACCAATTGAGCCATCAACTTCCCGGTGAACCAGGGTTTAGCGATCGCTTTATTCAGGCTGGCTATCGTTGGTCCGCAGCTGCGGAAAACGTTGCTCAAGGGCAACAGACCCCAGAGGCTGTCGTGCAATCTTGGATGAACTCGCCTCATCATCGCGATAATCTACTCAGTCCTGGCTATCAAGATCTGGGCGTTGGATACGCCAACAATTACTGGACACAGGATTTTGGTAGACCTGCGTAACCAATGAATGCTTGATTCGATCGCTTTCACAAACTAATGCGATTTTGATCGAGTTGTTTTCTGCCGGTTATATTCACTCTGCCACCGTGTTCCTATTTATGCGGAGTAATGGTGGCAGAGGCAAATTTCCACAATCGGTACAGCAATCAATATTCCAATACCATTATTTAGAGAGGCTCCCATGGGTGTAGAACTTACATCAACTCAACAATACACGGTTCAACCGGGTGATTTCCTATCTAAGATTGCTCAACTATTTTACGGGGATGGTAGTGAGCCATCCTGGCGGAAGATTTACGAAGCTAACAAAACTGCGATCGGACCCGATCCAACTCAGCTTCAAGTTGGAATGGTGCTGGTCATTCCTGATAAAGACCCTGATCTCAAAGGGGATTTACAAGCGATGCTGAATGCGATGGGAGAATTTGAATCAGGTCTGCCAACTGGCGATCCTCAGCAATATCAGGTGGAAAACTCCCTCGGCTTTATGGGTAAATATCAGTTTGGCGAACCCTTGTTGATTGATCTGGGGTATTACCAGGCAGAGATTTACTATATGCACGGTGCCGATCGCAACAACTGGCAGGGTAACTGGTCTGGCAAGCGAGGCATTCATAGTCAAGCAAGTTTTCTCAACTCGCCAGAGGTTCAAGAAGCCGCAATTCGGGAAGCTTTTCATCTGAACTGGACTCGGATCACCAGTGCCCTCTCTGCCTCCCAGAAGTCTGTTAACGATTACCTGGGGCAGGTTATGACCTTTAATGACCGGGGAATTACCAAAACCGTAACCATTACGTTGTCTGGTCTACTGGCAGGTGCCCATCTTTGTGGTCCCTATGGGGTTGCGGACTTGCTACTGAAAGGAACAGTCGCGATTGATGAATTCAAAACTTCGATTTTACGGTATGTGGATGAGTACGGCGGTTACACTATAGCGCCCGAAGACTTCACATAACACTCCTAAACTATACGCTCCTGGATGATACCCCAGTTACACATTCAAACTACCTAATCATTCAACCTTATCCACCGGGATAAAGGCAAATCGGTTTCAGCGTTTTACTTTGCAATATGTGGTTCACTGTAGCCAGTGCGGTATCACCACAACGGATTTCTCCTAGCGTCAATATCGCAATCAGCAGCTTTGTCAAGGAGGATTAGTGTCCAATCAGAAACTGATTGGACACTTTTATATTTCTCGTTCTCCATGGGAATGAGTAGAACAGAGGTATGGCTCATCTATGAAGCTGAGAGGGAGTAAAATTAAGGCTATCCATAATGTTCAGTAAAGGAGCCAAGGCGATGCGAGTGGGCTACCGACAACGAACAACAGCAGGGGATAAGACAATTCGTCTAGCGCTCCCCGATGGCATCGATTATGAGCGTTGGATTGAAGATGGTGTGGGATACCGCCAATATCTGGATGAGCAGATAGCCCAATATCCCGAGCTATTTCCGCCGGAGATTGCGCAGGGCTATTGGCTAGACGGCTTTGTGATATCGCAGCGCCAACAGATGAAGACCCGTCGCATCGTGCTAAAGCGCGGTCGTCAAACCTACCAAATTCACCCCGATACCGTGATGCCTTACATGATTGGGACAACCGCCGAGGTGGAGAAAGGACTGTATCTGCGGCGTTATGGCGTGCCCTACGAAGGCATCGCCCATGTGCTCGGTCATAGTCCGATGTATTGGTATAACGCCACCCAGGCTCTAGGACGGATCTCGATTGTTGGCAGTGCGGTGAAAGACCCGGAGGCTTTTCCCCCCTCACCTAGTGGCAGATGAGAAACATAGTTGGTTGAAAGGACAGCGGATTTACATTGCCGTTACCGCCGCTGTTGGCTGCTTCCTAGGAGTGGCGATCTGCCGCAGTGCCAGTGCCGAGGATTTAGCCGCAGGGTATGGAGAATTTGCCATGGAAGTGCAGGCTCATTCCCCCAATTATCAACCAGAAACGGTGAATCTCGATGGGTGGGATGCCACCCAAGAAGCCTGGAAACAACTGTTTCCCACAGTGGTGGTGATGCGCTGTTTTCTCCATGTGGTCTTGGGGATTGTGCAACGCTGTCGCTCCAACAAAACTCTCTACAACGATCTCAGCGATAGACTCTGGCACCTGTTCCATAGTCTCAACCCCGCCCAGTTTGGACAACGGTTACGACGACTATTGGAATGGGCAACAGCACACCCCAATCTATCTGGAGTCCTGAGGGAAAAACTCAACAAGCTGAAAATGCTTGCACCAAATTTCAAGCTCACGTTTACCTATCCTGATGCCTATCGCACCAGCAATACCGTGGATCGTGTGATGAATTATCAAGACCGTATTCTTTATGCTATGCAGTATTTCCATGGGTCTGAGGATGCCGCCAAAGCTGGATTACGAGTCATGGCAATGCTGTGGAACTTCCATCCCTACGGACGCAAAGTGCAAAAGCAAGCACCCTATTCGCACTCGCCTTTTGAGGATCTCAATGGCTTTCGCTACCACGACGACTGGTTACGAAATTTGCTGATTGCCTCTTCGCTCAATGGGCGACATACCGGTAAGCCTGTACCACGCAAAGCCCTGGAGAACTAGTCACATCGATGTCTGATTTTTGGGGCTGAAACTGAGTGAGCAGAGCAATCTGAATATTTCGGCGTTGAGCATCAAGTACCGTTGGAAATTGCCTTTGAAAGAACTCCTGGGCAGGAGGAAGCAACCGATACTCA
>JBAUTA010001156.1:0-7301 GCA_049581985.1 Kovacikia sp. | reverse complement strand
ACCGTGGTGTAAATAGGGGGACTTTTGATCTGAGTCGTTGCTTCCTGAGAGATCGCCACATACTCCCCAATTTTTGCTATTGCTACTCCAAGCTCCATGGTTGGGTCAATCGGTTCCCAACCGATATAGCTCAACTGGCGTAGTTCAAAGTGGAGGTGAGGACCTGTAGACATGCCTGTGCTTCCCACCTGACCAATCAGGGTACCCTGTTCAACCCAATCCCCAGGCTTCACAAAAATAGCTGCAAGATGACCATACAAAACCTCCTGTTTCCCATTTTTGGGGGACAGAATAATGGTCAAGCCATACCCGTCTAACCAGTCTGCGACTTCAACCCTGCCAGAAAAGGCAGCAACGACAGGCGTACCCATAGGTGCAGCCAGATCCACACCGCTGTGGAAGCGCTGTTCGCCCGTAATGGGATGAATTCGCCAACCAAAACCAGAAGTCATTGCTACTGGAAAAGGTAGGGGAAACATCAGGTTGATGCCACCTGGCAGTCTCCAGGGTTTAGTCAGACGCAAGTGACTGCCCAGGATTAAAGGATTAGTCGGATTAAGGGAATTGGGCAGGAGGTAGGTAGGGACTTCGGGCCTATTGGCTGGAAACGAAATGGCGCGAACGGTTGACAAAGTTTTGGCGGAAGACTTTTGGGGAATAGGGGGAGAATTTCTGTCAGCGGTGATCGCATCGATCTGGGTCAGGACTTCTGCCTGGGAAAAAGGAGACAATACCAGATCTTTGGCAGCTTCCCGCGCCTGATCGAGTTGTCCCGCTTTGGCATAGTTAATCGCAGCATTTCTGAGATTTTGCCGCAACAATTCCTGCTTTAGCGGTTTTTCACTCTCAGCTAGCTCTGACAGTTTTTGGTTCAGGAGTTTTAACCGATCCGCTTTGGCAGCTTCAAAAACTTTGCGTCTGGCTTCCTGTTCGGGTGTTTCCGCCACGGTCGTGGGCAAGCGGCCCGTGTCTAGTTCTGTCGATTGTTGCACCGATCGGGAACCAGGGCTGGACGGTTCAGAATTTTGAGCGGATGCAGGAGAGACTTTCGGCTTAGCCTGAGCCCTTGGTAAGACCGATGATTCTGGAGCACTATTAGCAACTTGGGTGCCGGAAAGACGCGATTGCTGGGAAGTCACCTGCTCAACGGCGTATTCTTTGTTATGACTGTAATCAACTGGTTTGGCTGTCTGCTTGGGTAGTGCGGAAAGAATAAAAATATCAAACATGCAGAAAATTGCTTAGTTGAGACGGCACACGCATTTAATTCAAATCCTTCACCAACTTATCAGGATAGATTTGTTTTCCGGTTAAAGATCTCTTCATCAATCGAAGGAAACTATAAAGATATAGCAGTTCCTATCCCATTTAAAAAATAAACATTGCAGATGGGGGGTGGGGGCGCAACCCCCATTCCCCCCATTCCCCCCATTCCCCCGGATCCTAAGCGGCCTGACTACCGCATACCTTAGTTTCCTGCACTTAGCTGGTGAGAAGTTGGATGAGCCAAACGCCAAAACTGGGGAGCAGAAATGTATCCACCATCCACCCTAGCCAGAGTCCCTCCCAACTGACAATCACCAGGGTCCAAAAGGTTTGGATTTCGTCAAACTCCAAAGCCTCCATGCGAAAGCGGGTTCCTCCTACGGCCCAAAACCAGGCAACGGTTGATACCAACCCCAGGGCTAAGGCCGTTGCAATTCTGCCGATCGTTGCCCCCACGATTCCCCCCACTACCGCTACGATTCCTCCCATTGCCAATGCTCTGATGCCGATAACTCCTAATTCATAGGAAATGAGAATGGCTACGCCAGCAGTTGCAATTCCTACCAGCAACCAGATATACCAGGGCATGTTGTATACACCTAGCAGCCAGCCAAATAGCCCATGGGGTAGCATCAATACGATTAGCGAAGACCAGGGCAGGCGTTTCAGGAACCCTTTTGATAGGGAGCGAAGAAGAACAAGGGTTAACACAAAGGTGATCGTCGCAACCACCATATCTGATGGGGTTGGAGAAGTTTGTATTTTACGCCAGCGCGTTGATCGGGCAATCAGCAGAACTGGTTCCGCCAGCTTCGCCATGATTAAACCCGCAATCAAGTGATAGAACTCTGCCATAGGGGGAGGGAATCAGGGGTGAAGGGGGGAGGGATAGGCTTTTATTCCGCTGGAAACTTCCCTTCCCGAACTTCCATCCCATAGGTTTGCACTGCTTGTGTAATTGTCTCACGCAAATTTGCGTAGGACCTGGCAAAAGGTGGCTGGCGACTAGAAAGTCCTAATAAATCCGCCGTTACCAGCACCTGCCCATTGCAATGGGGACCCGCCCCAATCCCGATCGTCGGGATTGTGAGCTTTTGAGTAATTTGGTGGGCCAACTCGCTGGGAATATGCTCCAGGACAATTGAAAATACGCCCGCCTGCTCCAGGGCGATCGCTTCCTCCAAAATCCGCGCTCCTGCTTCGGGTGATTTACCCTGTTGGCGATAGCCTAAATGATGAACCGATTGGGGCGTTAACCCCACATGCCCCATGACCGGGATTCCCACCTGCACCAGTTGAGCTACGGTTTCTACCATCGCCGGATGCCCACCCTCCAGCTTGACCGCCTGTGCGCTAGTCTCCTTTAACACCCGCCCGGCTGAGTGAATTGCCTGTTGAGGGCTTTCCTGGAAGCTCAAAAAGGGCAAATCACAAACCAGTAAGGCTCGCTTTACACCCCGTCGCACCGCTTTTGCATGATGCAACATCTCATCCAGGGTAATGGGCAGAGTTGTCTCATGCCCCAAGGCCACCATGGCCAATGAATCCCCAACCAGAATCAGGTCTACCCCCGCCTCATCGAGGATTTGCCCGATCGCATAATCCCAGGCAGTCACTGCAACGATCGTGCGTCCCTGCTGTTTCCAATGGATTAGTTGTTGAGTGGTAATTGACATTTAAGCGGCATGGGGAATGGGGGACAGGCTGGAGGGGAAAGGGAGAGAATTCTTTACCCCTCGCAGCTTTAACGCTGACTTGAATTCTCACGGGCAACTCAAGCCCTAAAGCTCCTCTCTTCTACCCTACACCCCCACCTTCAACCCTGCATTCCCCATCTTTCCCCCGTACTTCCCCATCCCCCGCCCTCAGTCCTACCTGCCGTTCACAAACGTCTGGTGGATTCCCGTCCGAAAAGTCTGCATACTCACCCATGCTAACCCCTCGCTGGTTCCGACCCAAAGTTTGCCCCCGGCGTCAGAAGAAAGGGAAAGAATTCGTCGGGAGGGGAGGTTGGCAGCGATTTCACCCTCAACAGTTCCATTCAACGGATTTACCCGAAACAAACCGTTGGAGGTGCCGACCCAGAGGCGATTGGTCCGGTCAAACTGAAGGTTAGTCACGCTGCGCTCCTGAAATTTGGCAGCGGCTAACATCATTTGTCCGGTTACAGGATTGAGTTCAAATAGGCCGTTGGGAGTGCCAACCCAGAGGTAGCTTTTAACGATCGTGATGAACTGGGGTGGCTGTGGTTTAACAGGTTTCTGAATCTTTCCTGGTTTGCGGGATGGCGCAGGCGTTTTAGCAACTTGATTCCGCCGCGGCTTCTGGCTCTGAGGAATGGGCTTCTTGATGATTACAAATTGGGTCGTGAGTGCCTGTACGGTTGTTCCTGGGAGAGCGGTCACTCTCCGCAGGATCAAAGCGCTGGCGGTATCGATTTGAACCAGTCCCTCCAGGGTTCCGACCCAGAGGTTTCCTTGAACATCGAGGGTGAGGACATTGGCACTGACCCCCGGAAGGTTTTTGACCGTGGTCATCAGCAAGCCTTTATCCGGGCTAATTAAGGCCAACCCATTATCCGTACCAACCCACAGGTATCCCCGCTGATCGATCAGCAGCGACAAGACTTTATTAGAGGGCAGAAAAAAGTTTTGAGCCGTAATTTCTCCCGTCTGCGGATCCAAACGCACCAGTCCTTCATAGGTCCCCACCCAGATGCGCCCGACCTTATCCTGGGCCAGTGCGCCAATGGTTGAGTTCGGCAGGCTAAATCGGGCAAGGATGCGCCCGGTAAGCGGGTCGATTTTCGCAATCCCCTGCCAGGAACCCACCCAGAGATTCCCTTGACTATCGGGCTGTAAAGCACTAATCCGATAGTCCCTCCCGATCCCCTGATCTTCCTGTTGCTGACGCTGGTCTGGCAGTGGTTTCACCGACGGGGGTGGGGGCGTAGGCAGATACCTGGGCGTCGTCTCCGAGGGTTTCATTGTTTGAGCCAGTACCCGTTGATTAACCGCTTTTTCAGTTGGGCTGGCTGGGATCGCAGACATCGCTCCCAATCCTTGCAAATTTATGAGCAACAGCGCTGAACCGATCGGGTACAGGGGGGATTTCGGGCAAAGCATGATAGCGACCTCTGAACAGAAGGATGGGCGATCCGACCGCTGGTAAAACTGCTCCCTGGAATCGCCTTCTGCGCCCCATCATACTGCCACTTTCTAAAGATGAAGCCCTGAAGATTGCTTTATGATTGCTTTATGATTACTTAATCGTCGCTAAGATCGCTGAACTACTGATAAAGATCTCTTGACGGAACCCAACAAATTAAGACACCCTAGTTTTGATAGATTCTAAGGAAAAACTTCCATGACTGCGACTCCCGTTCGTCCAAAAGAACTTAAGCACGAAGTCAAAGACCTGTCTCTTGCGCCCAAAGGGAAGCAGCGGATTGAATGGGCAGGGCGGGAAATGCCAGTCCTGCGACAAATTCAAGACCGTTTTGCAGCGGAAAAGCCCTTTGCAGGAATTCGTTTAGTTGCCTGCTGCCACGTAACCACTGAAACGGCTCACCTGGCCATTGCCCTTAAAAATGGCGGTGCAGACTCGCTGTTGATTGCTAGTAATCCCCTCTCTACCCAGGACGATGTAGCAGCCAGCCTGGTTGCCGACTATGGCATCCCTGTTTTCGCCCAAAAGGGTGAAGACAATGACATGTACCATCGCCACGTTCAAATTGCCCTCGATCATCGTCCTAACATCATCATTGACGATGGCAGTGATGTCGTTGCCACGCTGATTCAGCAACGCCAGCACCAAATTGCCGACCTGATCGGAACCACCGAGGAAACCACGACAGGGATTGTCCGTCTGCAAGCCATGTTCAAAGATGGCGTGCTAACCTTCCCCGCTGTCAATGTCAACGATGCTGATACCAAGCACTTCTTTGACAACCGCTATGGCACGGGGCAGTCTACCCTGGATGGGATTATCCGGGCAACCAATATTTTGCTGGCAGGTAAGAACATTGTTGTTGCGGGTTATGGCTGGTGCGGCAAGGGTACCGCAATGCGAGCACGGGGCATGGGTGCTAACGTGATCGTGACTGAAATTGATGCAGTCAGAGCAATTGAAGCCGTAATGGATGGTTTCCGGGTCATGCCCATGTCAGAAGCTGCACCGTTGGGCGATATCTTCGTAACAGTAACGGGCAACAAGCATGTTATCCGGGCTGAGCACTTTGAAGTGATGAAAGATGGAGCGATCGTTTGTAACTCGGGCCACTTTGATATCGAAATTGACCTCAAATCTCTGGGTGGGCAGTCCAGTGAAGTGAAGGAAGTTCGCAACTTTACCCAGCAGTACAGCCTCAAAAACGGCAAGTCAGTGATCGTGCTGGGTGAAGGTCGGCTAATCAACCTGGCCGCTGCTGAAGGGCACCCCAGTGCCGTGATGGATATGAGCTTCGCCAACCAGGCACTTGCCTGCGAATACCTGGTGAAGAACAAAGGGAAGCTGCAACCTGGCTTGCACTCTATTCCTAGAGAAGTTGATCAGGAAATTGCCCGTCTGAAACTGCAAGCGATGGGTGTGGAAATCGATACCCTGACCTCAGAGCAGATTGAGTACATCAATTCCTGGACAACTGGAACCTGATCCGCAGCAGTCCTGGATTATTAGTGAATCTAGAAGATTTCCTGAGAAGGGTTCCGTTGGTAACCCTTCTCAGCATCCAGTCACAATTAAAGGAAGCCCTCCTTAGCCCTTTGGCGGATTCTTACTAAGGCGATTTCCAGAAAAAAATATCCCAAGCATTCTGGTTACAAAGCTCCAGCTTTGTAACGAGTCATCATTATCTTTGGTACTTTGTTTTTCGGAAATCACCTAATCGGTGACTGCATCTATGACTGCAATCTATGAAAGTTTCTAACGCTTTCTCTCCAACGGCATCACAGAATGGAAATGGCGGTAGTCAATCACACGCTTTCCGTCGGGTAGGTTGGAAAACAGATCTACAAACCGCATATTCCAGAGAATTTCTTCTGTGGTGAAAGCATTTCGGGCATGCACGGTTTGAGCCACGGTTTCATCGATTCCGGTCAGAGTCACCAGGATACTCGCTTCACTCTCTGCCAGAGACTCTGGTGTTTCTCCATAAAGAGGGCTGTCCTCATCGATCGGGTGCATGGCGGTCCAGGTCAGGAAGAAAAACGGACTCTGGCTGCGAACCAGCTTGAGGTCATGGAGCCGACGAATTGAATTTCCCTCCACCGTTACTTCGTTTCGCACCAGAGTGACCCATAGCCTTGCCTCTAAAATCTGGTTACCCCGCTGGTTTGCAGCTCGGAACATGAGCATTGGCACACCCTCGAAGGGGGAAATAACCGCAACCTGGCTAAATAGAACACGGGCAGTGGGGCGGGAGAAGCGGGCAAAGGTAAGGCCAGTGATCATTGCTACCCCTAGTAAACCCACCAGGGCTTCGATCGACACCAGCACCTGAGCGTAGTTTGTTTTCGGGTACATGGCACCATAGCCAATGGTTGCCAGGGTTTGAACGCTGAAGAAAAAACTGTCGAGAATAGAACCAGGGCGGGAATTTGCAATACAGTCCCCGCCTAACAGATAGGCTCCGGCAAAAATCAAGTTGGTAACAAAATATACGCCAATGATTAAGCTGAAAAAGCCTGGCCAGGGAAGCCTCAGCAGCCAATGATATAGGTCTTGCCAAGGAGAATTGCGGAGTCCCAACCGCTCAATATTAGGACGTCCATCGGGTGTGATCAGCCGCTGACTTGCGGAAAATTCTGAGCGTTGATTGCTTCGCGATGGGATAGCGCTTTTGAAGGATTCAGGGAACCCCCTCACCAATGTAGATAATTTGCTCCAATGCCCTAAAAACCTGCCTTTTCTATCCATATATATAGCCCTACGCAAGCGCGTTAGGACATTGGAATTAAAGAGGGTGTGGGGGTGAAGCCCCCAGCCAGGGGTGAAACCCCTGCACCCGGTCCTAACCTATAGGATTAGTACTATAG
>JBAUTA010001155.1:0-5741 GCA_049581985.1 Kovacikia sp. | reverse complement strand
CGATCGTTGATAGCGGTTAGCTCTGCGGTTCGTTCTGAAACCCGTTGTTCTAATCCGCTATTGACCGACTGTAAAGCGATCTCGGCTTGCTTGCGTTGAGTAATGTCTTGAAAAACGAGGGCAACTTTTTGGCTTGCTGGTTGCCCCAGGCGGAAAGCATAAACATCAAACCAACGGTTCAATGGCACAGCGCCCTTCTCAAACCGAATGGGTTCCCCGGTGAGGGCAACCCTGCCAAAGGCCTCAAACCAATAGTCTTCGAGATTGGGCATTAATTGGCGAGCTGTTTTACCGACGACCTGTTGCAGCCCAGTTTGGTTCCCAAAGGCTGGATTCGCTTCCAAAAAGCGGTAATCGAAGGGCGTTTTGTTTTCATCAAACAGCATCTCAACTACGCAAAAGCCTTCATCAATGGATTCAAACAGCATGCGATAGCGCTGTTCGGATTGGTGCAGGGCAGCTTCAGCTTGTTTGCGCTCTAGCAATTCAGTCTGTACCTGTTCAAACAAGGTCGCTTGCTGCAGGGCAATACCGACCTGCGCCGCCAGTTGCCGGAGCAAATTAATCTCCGAATTTTGCCACTGACGTGGAGCTTCACAGTGATGAGCAATGAGCAGGCCCCACAGCTTATCAGCCTGCATGATCGGCACTACCAAATTGGCTCTTACCTGGAAATTAGACAGAAGTTCAAAGTGGCACGGGTCAATGCCAGCCGTTTGAATATCGGCTTTTGCTGTTACCATCCCTTGCTTAAAGGTTTCAACATAGTGTTCATGAAAGCAAGGATCGTAGATCTCTGCGGATAAAATTGCTGTCCAATTGGCTCCACAAGACTCGACGGTAACCTTGCCATGCCAGTCAGCCAAAAATTGGAAGATAATAACCCGATCGACGTGAAGAAATTGCCGCACCTCATCAACAGCAGTTTGCAGGATGTCCTGTAAATTGAGCGACTGCCGGATCCGCTGGCTGATTTCTATAATCAGTTGTTGTTGCTCAAATTGCTGCTGCAGTAAAAGTTGAGCTTGCTTACGCTCATCGATCTCTACGACTGTGCCCATCATCCGAAGCGGCTGTCCGGCTTCGTCATAAATGGCGTTTCCTCGACTCTCAATCCAGTGCAGGCTCCCGTCTGCCCAAATGATGCGGAATTCATGGTGGAAAATACCGTGTCCTTGAATCGCCTGTTGAATGGCTTGATTCATGGGTTCGCGATCGTCGGGATGGAGAAACCGATCGAAGGTTTCGTATCTACCATCAAAACTATTATCGGGTAAACCAAATAATTGTTCGTGCTCCCGGTTCCAGTGCATCAGCCCCGTTACCAGATCCCAATCCCAAATCCCAACCTGAGCAGATTCCAACGCCAATTTCACCATTTCCCAGTCTTGAGCATGGCCGTCGTTCAAAATGCCGTGTGATCCTCCGGTCATGGTTATTTGCCCTCATCAATTGGCGATTTCTGATTCAGTAAACAAGTATTAGCAGAGGATACCTTGCAGGAGAATAGGTTTTCTTCCCCTCTTTTCTCCTCTCCCTCTTTCCCCCTTCCCCTTTCCCTCTCCCTCTCTCCCTCTCTCACCCTTCCAATCCCCTTTTCTGCCTCCCTTCTATACGGTTAAGCACACGGGCAACTACCTCCGGTTCCAGAATCGGCTTACGGATGTAGTCGTCTCCTCCAGCCGCAAATGCCTTCACAATCATGTCTGCCTCTTGATGAGCTGTCAAAAACAGGATTGGTAGATCGCCCCATTTAGGGTCATGCCGCACCACCTGACATAGTTCAATCCCATTGAACCCTGGCATTTCGATATCTAAAAGCAGCAGATCGGGCTCGGTGCTAGTCAAAACGTCCCAAAACCGATCGGGTTGAAGCAGGGTGATCACCTGCAAACCCCAGGGTGACAGCACTACAGACAAGCGATGCAGAACAGCCGGATCGTCGTCCACAATTAGCACCTTACCCGCTGGTAAAGAGCGATTACTCAGAGCTTGAGTAATCGCTTGAAAAAGTTGCTCCACCCTAATGGGTTTCTGAAGCACTGCCTGTGCCCCTAAGCGGACTGCGGCAATGCGATCGGTGAGACCCTCTCTTTCTGTAAAAACCACTACGGGAATCTGGGAATGGTATTGTCGCAAGGTTTCCAGCCAGATTAGACCATTCTCATGGTTGTCCGCAAGGGTCAGGTTCAGCAAAATCACATCCACTCGGTCCTGATCGAGGATAGACTGTGCCACTCCTGGATTTGGAGCAATCGTAAGGTGAAGCGATCGTCTGGTTGCTTCTAACTGCAAGCGCTGGGTCAAGGTTGTGTCATCATCGACTACTAACACCCGGGGTAGATCGGGGGGCGGTGTCAGGAGGTGGGTCACAGTTTGGGGTGGTTTTTCCAGTTCCTGTCGCAAAGCCTCTACCCACTGTGCCATCTGCTGAATTTCGGCTGCCGCCAAAGTCAGATCGGGATGGAGTAAATCCTCAATTTGCCTTGCCAACACCGATCCTTGGGGGAAGCCATACACACCCAGTGACCCAACTAATTTATGAACAGTCTGCTTTGCTTGCTGCTGCAAATCTGCTGTCATGTTGCCATCCTGTAAGGCACCCACCACCTGGTCGAGTAAGTCTAGCTGGGTACTAAAGGACTCCCGGAACCGTTCCCAAAGCTCCAGCATAACGGCATCAGCCGTTTCTGGGGAAAAGTCCAGGTCTGCATTAAGATACAGCTCTTGCTTTTGTGCTGAAGTATCTGCTAGAGCAGTTGCTGGGGGAAGGGTTTCCATCGCTTTCTGAGGGGATGGTAAAGCCGGACGTAGGCGATAACCAAAGCCATACATCGTTTCAATCAAGTCCTGGTTAGCTCCGGCTGCCTTCAACTTCTGCCGAATCGCTTTGATATGGCTACTGATAGCACTTTCGGTCGGAGTTTCCTCGAGTGTCCACAGGCGATCGATGATGGCAGAGCGACTAAAAATCTGTTGGGGATGCAACAGCAGGAGCTCCAGAATGCCGTATTCCTTCGGCGTTAAGTGTAATAGATGTTCTCCAAAGTGAATCTCATTGGTCAAACTGTTAAGGTGAACCTCTCCCCATGTTACGACGGAGGTTGCCGTTACTTTGCCACGCCGCATTAGAGCCCGGATCCGGGCCAGGAGTTCTGGCATATGAAAGGGCTTGACCATATAATCATCGGCCCCCGCATCAAGTCCCAGGACCCGATCGCTGACCCGATCTCTTGCTGTCAACAGGAGAATTGGAAATTGATGGCCCTGAGTCCGAAGTCGTTTGCAAACGCTCATCCCATCGATTTCAGGGATGCCGATGTCTAACAGCAAGAGGTCGTACTCAAATTGCTCGGTTAATGCCAATGCCGATCGACCATCTTCTGCAACTTCAACCGTATAATGAGTGCCCAAGACCTTCTCAATTAAGAGACGAATGGCTGGATCATCCTCCACCAATAAAATTTTCACGTTGAGCCAAACTGCCTTAGACCAATAGAGTGTACTTTCTATAGCCGCAGCCCTATTAGTTAGGACGGGGTGCAGGGGTGAAATCCCTGGCTGGAGGCAACGCCCCCACTCCCCCTTAATCCTCTGTCCTAATCAAACTGGCGATGGCGATAGAACCGCCGCCTGAGCCGTCAAGAAAACCGTAACGGGAAGTTTATAGATATTAAGTATTATGCCTAATTTATATTAAGTATTATGCCTAACTTAGCCCAGGCTTGATAGCTTTTCAGCAATCTCTGAATTTTGGAAGAGATTAAAGGGTGATCACATCTCCCCTTGGAAGGATAAAACCGACTTTTTTAAATAGCTTCTAAAGCAATTTCTGGGAAATCTACTACCTATATGGAGGGATAATACCTTGCGCCCTTATGTTATACCCATCTAAAAAATAAAAATTACAGATGGAAGAGTGGGGGCAAGGTCCTCATCCCCCCCTTCTTATAATGAATGACGCCTACTTCCTGAGATAGCTCTGAAGATCACCCGCTAGAGTTCATATTATTTTCTCCAGCGATCGAACTGATCCTCAGAACAGCCATTAATGTACTGATTAAAAACCCATCCCTGGAGGGGAGTATATGGCTCTGGTGACTTGCCAGAATCCCGTGCTGCCAGGCGAACCCAATTCCCTTCTCGGCCCACAGCTCTCACGCCATCACCACGATTCAGTGTGGTTATTACCGGAGATTGGGTATTTGGTTGGTGTCGAATATTGACACCATTGCTATTGATAAAGCTACAAACAGTATTATTTTCAACTTCAATTTGGTAGTCTGGATCGTTATTTGCGAGCGCTGATTCAGCCTGTAAGCTGATCAACAAAGTCAATAAAACTATCAATAAAGACATCAGGTTCTTCATCAGTTAGAAATCTCCTTTGGTTCGAGAGTTTTATCCAGGTGGCTCATAGTCAACGAAATGGACAATGCTTTAAACTAACCCACAATCAACAAGCTCTTGGCAAGAGCTTGGAGTTATAGGAAGGACGATGGACTTAGGGACAAACCTGCTTGCCAGGCCGGGGCCTGTATAATTACTTAAGCCTCCCTGTCCATTTTGTTCTCTGACCGTAACTTACCCAGTCCTGATCTACAATCAATCAATGGATTTGCTGCGATCGCTCCCCCTGGGACTTTACCTGGAACAACCGATTACCTGGATGCACCGGCTTGATCCCAGGATCAAACTGGCATGGTTGATGACCTTCCTGGCAGCTCCTCTGCTGGCAAACCCAGCTTGGCGCATTTTGCTGGTGGCATTGTTAATTGCCCTTACTGTTACCGCAATGATTCCGTTGCGGGTTTGGCGGCAGCAACTGGGCTGGTTGCTATTGCTCAGCCTGATGGTGTTAGTCCTAACTGCGATCATGCCGGACGGGCTCAAAATTGCCCATCAACCCCGCCTGCCTGCGGATGAATTAGCTTTTCCCCAACAGCCCAAGACCCTTCCCCCCGCTCCCCAAAATGGCTGGAACCCATTTCATTTAGGTGCGCCCAAGACACCCCCACTGCCTGGCGAAGAGCGCAATCCCTCAATCCAACAGCCTACGGACTATAACTACATCCTGCTTCAAAAGGAACCAATTAAGATCACTCGCCGCTCTCTGGATTTGGCTATTCGCTTCAGTACTCTGTTGTTTACGCTGATTTACAGTACCAACCTGTTTCTGCTGACAACCGCCCCTGAAGAAATTACGGCAGCGATCGAAAATTGGATGGAGCCGCTCCGGCGAGTCAAAATTCCTGTCACTGAAATTGCCCTTACCCTTACCCTTTCCCTCCGCTTTATTCCCCTGGTATTAGAGGAAGTTCAAAATCTGATCCGCTCTGTGCGCACCCGTGCCATTAATTGGCGAAAGCTCGGAATGCGTGGCAGTGTTGAAGTCTGGCTGATGGTGGCTGAACGCCTCCTGGAAAATCTGCTGCTGCGGGCCCAACAAATTGCCAGTGCCATGAAGGTGAGAGGGTTTACCAGTCCTAATCAGCATCGGGTTGAGTGGTATCAGTTTCGGTTTAGAAAGGGTGACTGGCTGGCCCTCGCCGTTCTTGCTGGTCTTTGGAGTGCTCGTCTACTCTGGGGATGGGAAGTTTAGCAGGCTTAATTGAGGCCGATTTCTGTCACCCCTCACTTTCCCTAGGGAGCACGGATTAGATCAATGCTGCAACTTACTTGTACGGGTGGGTTTTACAGTTATAGCCCTAGCCCTATTGGTTAGGACGGGGTGCAGGGGT
>JBAUTA010001154.1:0-3188 GCA_049581985.1 Kovacikia sp. | reverse complement strand
CAGCGAAGGCAAACGAACATCCCTCTCTACAAACTACTGATGGGAGCGCATCTCCTGCTGACGCATTGGCATCGCATCGATCGTGCGGAACAGCATCGCTAAATCAATTGGAGCTTGGCTCCGTTGCTTCTCCGTACCATCTCCATTTCCCAGAATTTGCACCAGTTTCAGGTCGCGATCGTTGGTTCCTGCCGCATCAGCCTGCCATGCCTGCATCTGCTGGCGATACTGAGATGAGTCAGTTGAGGGAGCAAAGACCAGCAGGATGCGGTTTTGCCATTGATAGTCGCTCAGCTTAAATTCAACTCCGTGGGAACGATTGGGGGTTGCAGCAGCATTGGCTGCCTCTATTGACTGAGCATGAGAAGAGTTTGGCGAATCACTCATAGCGATGAAAGGCTGGGGCAGGCACAGCTCTGTAGCAGGGACAAAATAACGATAAGTCCAGTTAAAGACTGCATTGGGGCACGGAGATAACTTTCTTACTGTAACCAAATCGCTGTAAGAGGGACTGGTTCTCAAGGGAGAATTTGAGAGTACACAGGTCAAGCGGAGAGAGGAAAGCCTGCTGCCAATAACCAACCGAAGAATAAAGCAGAGCCGATTGCATAAACCCATGCTCGATTCAACAAACCTGCAACCAGAGACAAGATTCCCATCAGTGGCGGAAATAGTGGCAACAGCAAAAACATGAATCCCAATTGGGGTAAAAAGTTTAGCGTCAACACAAAGCCGCCAATCAAAACGACGCTCTGTCCCAACCACCAGAGAATGCGTTTGCCGACTCCAATATTCTCCTGTACGATTCCTGCTGCTAAGAACCAGGGGAAACAGGCGATCGCCACTGGCAACCATACTTTGAGCCGAATTGGAATCAGCCACCACTGAAGCCAAGTCATCTGTGCCAATGCACCAAAGGCAATCCAGAGGATGACAAACAGCACAACTCCCAGTCCAACGGCACGCAGGGTAGGACGAGGTAGACGCGCTAGCATTCCCAGCCAGGTGAATCCGGCAATCAAAAACCAGACTCCAACTGCTCCACCAACCTGAACGCCACCCAAATTCTGAAGTTCAAACCGCTGGCTCAGAAGTACCAACCCTGCGGTTGCTGCCAGGGGTGAAACGATTAAGCCCGCCCATCGTCGGACAGGAGCTATTTTTGTGGTTATCAGTGGAGGGTGGGTTAGGAGGGGCGAGATTGCTGCTAATCCGATTAACCAACCGAACAGGTGCAGCCCATACCAAGCCATGCGGCGATCGCGATACTGGCTCCCATTTGCTCTGCCAAACGTTGCATCAAGCCAGCGCAGTGCTGCTTCATGGCTCCCATCACTAAACAAAATGGTGATGTGTTCAACACCCGGAATGACCACCAGCTCTCGCCCCTGCCCTGTTGCCAGGTTCGTGTTTTCTCCCCCTGCCTGTGCCAGCAATCGTTCGGCATTGCTCACAAATCGTCCCTCTCCACTCCCTGCCTGTAGTTGCAGATTTCGGGGAGTTTGAGGGGTTACATTCGCCCCCGTTGGAGAAACCACAACAGTTGCCGCAAAGCGATCGGGGTTACGAATGCCAGCATTCATCACAATGCCGCTGCCCATCGAGTGCCCCAGCAGTGCTAGACGATTTGGGTCAACCTGGGGTTGCTCTAAGAGAGCTTGCAAAGCAACATCTAGATTCCGCTGTAACTCATAACGCTCTAAGCGAGTTCCGTTCGCGCCATGTCCATCAAAATCCCAGAGCATGACCGCATAACCTGCATGAGCCAGTCCGTGTCCATACCCCAGCATCAACTGTTTAGAACCCGCAAACCCATGTGCAACTAACACTCCTGGAATTTCGCTCGCCCCTTCAGGAGCCAGGTAGAGCAGAGGAACTCCCTCTTTTTGGAACGATCGCACCTCCAGCCCAGTTCGGGCGATCGCAATTCCTACCCAGGACAAAACAATCAGCAGAATCGCGAGTACCAGGAGTCCCAAGCGTTTATAGTTCAATCTCACAGACTTCAGCCCATGCCCAAACACCACTTACTGGTGTAACGCAAAACAATCTTCAGAATTTGGAAATCTAGCCAATATCGCGAAGTTAGCGATTCATCGTCAGCAGCGAAAATCAATTTCTTCTCGGCGATCGCTCCAACAATGCGATCAAACCCGCTTTCCTTGATTAGTGAGGTGAGCTGAAGCCGTAAAACTCACGACTCCAGTTCACCTGCGACAGATTGCCAATCTGGAACTGATTGTAACGGCTGCAAGCAAAGATCAATGCTTTCGATCTATCTTCACTCGCTTATTCGGGTCTTGCTTGTGAACCCAGACTAAGAATTTCTGTAGCTGTGGGTCTTGCTTTAGCTTCTCCAGCGTATTCAAGTGCAGTGCCAGATGGGAGTTGTCATAGAGCGTATGGATTTGTCGGTGGCAGGCAGAGCAAATTTGAATCGTGGGACTAGGGTCAAGCCCCTTGCGTTTCGTCTTTTGACGAGGAATTAGGTGGTGTTCGGTGAGAGCGGACATCTCTCGCTGGCAAAGTTCACAGGGCTGCGGCATTGTTTAGTTATCAATGGATCGTGGGGAGCAGTAATACTTAACTTGATCCTAGCGATCGCCCTCCCGGTACAGCACTACCAGCCTATTCGGTTTACCTCCAACACATAGTTGTAGAGCGTTTGAATCTATCGCTGGCAGGCAGGAAAAAACTTTCACTGAATTCTAGGAGGATGCCAACCACTGATCACCCAACGTGAACGAGCAGCCACGATGACCGAATTGTTCATCCGTAGTGCCGTGATCGTGGCTCGTCCGACTGGCGTTTGCCCCTCCACTCGTGCTGCATCCAGGCTCCAAGCGAAGTGTTCTGACCACTGCTGTGTCCTCAGATTAAACAAGGGAACGATTTCTCCGGTGAGCGGATCTTGAGCTTCGGTCAAGTCGGATTTGTACTCATTACAGGATCGACAAGCCAAGCAGACATTTTCCAAGGAAGTGTTCCCGTCTTTGGACTGGGGATGAATATGGTCAAAACTCATCGGAAGACCGCTATTGGCTTCGCTAGTCAAGCAGTAGCAGCAGCGCTGGCAATCGCCCTCTCGAATTTGAGTCGTTAAAGATTCAGAAATATAGGCAGACACAAGCGATCAGGAATGGGGAACACGGTGACCACGCCAATGGAGAAGAGCAGCAGCATGGGCT
>JBAUTA010001153.1:0-1700 GCA_049581985.1 Kovacikia sp. | reverse complement strand
CCCCACTCCCTCCTGATTCTCGGCTTAGAATCCCTCACCAATCTGGATCAGGTTCTGACCTCTGCCAATCAGGTACGGGAAGAGTTTCGCAAACACTTTCAGTTTCCCGTGGTGCTATGGGTCAACGATCGGGGATTCCAGAAGCTGGCCCAACTGGCCCCCGACTTCAAAGCCTGGTCAGCCACTTCGATTCAGTTTGACCTGGCGATCGCGGAACTGGTTGATTCCCTACGCGACCACACCGATCGGCTATTTACTTCAATTCTGGATACGGGAGACGAACGGTTTCCCCCGAATTGGGCGATCGCTCCACCGCCCAATTCCCTCCGTCGCACGGAACTGGAGTTTGCCTTCAACCGCATTCTCAACAGTAATTACACCCTCGACCCCACCCTCAAAGCCAGCCTTGATTTTCTGTTAGGACAGGAGGCCCACTCCCATACCGAATTAGAAACCGCCAGAGAATACTATGAAAAGAGTTTGAAGTATTGGGAGGCAGGCGTCAGGAAGCAGGATGCAGGGGTTGGGAGACAGGAAGCGGGTGACGGGAGGCAGAAGGCGACGCAAGCTGGCCCTTCAGCCCCCACCCCCCACCCCTCGCCCTATACCGAACGGGCTGCCTGTGTCCTGATTTATCTGGGGCTACTATGGCGTTCCTACGCGGTTTTGCAGCGGGCCACCTATCTTCCCTCCTGTCGCACTGCCCGGAAATATTTTCAGCGGGGTCTGGGTCTGTTTGAGCAGATTAACCGCCAGGATCTGGTCGCCAAGTTCATCATCTCTGAGGCGGAAGTTCTGCAAAAGCTGGAACAATGGGATGACCTGGCAGTGCTGGCAAAGAAAGCACTGGTGCTGCATCAACTCTACAAAGATCGGATCAGGCAGGCGCGGGATTATGGGTTTTTAGCGGAAGTGGCGATCGCCCGATCGGAGTGGGCGGAAGCAAAACAACAGGTGGAAACCGCCCGTCGGATCATGGAAAATGCCGGTCATGCCGTTGCGGATCAGGACCCTCTCCATCCCCACCTGGAAACCAGTCTAGACATCGCCCAGCGCTACCATAACGGTTGGTATTTGTTTCTACTGGCCGAAGCCGAAGCCCATCTGGGCGAAATGGAAGCGGCGATCGCCCATCTGGAGGATGCAAGGGACCACAGCTACCCCAAAACTGACCCGCCGCTTTATATTCAGATTCTGCAAGCCCTGTGGAACTGCTACTTTCAGCAGAAACGCTATCGGGAAGCCTTCCATACTAAACAGGCACGCCGATCGCTGGAACATCAATACGGCTTCCGTGCCTTTGTTGGCGCACTGCGTCTGGAACCCCAGCAACTTTTAGTTGGCCCCCTGGCCGAACAATTCGATGCCGACACCCTGCTGGCCCAGGAAATTACGGCCTCCGGTCGCCAACAGGATGTCGAACGGTTAATTGCCAGATTAGGTCGGAATGACCTCAAGCTCACGGTCATTCACGGTCCCTCTGGGGTTGGCAAAAGTTCCATTGTTAACGCCGGACTGGTTCCAGCCCTGAAAGAACGGGCGATTGGCGATCGGATTGCCCTGCCGATTCTGATCAATGTGTATACAGACTGGCAGAGCATTTTGGAGAATGCGCTAAGGGGGAGTGGGGAGTCGGGAGTCGGGAGTGGGGAAAATGAGGCAGAGAGGGAAGAAACGGAAGTCAATTTAAGATCTGATAC
>JBAUTA010001152.1:0-8515 GCA_049581985.1 Kovacikia sp. | reverse complement strand
ACGAAGCAATAAGGTTTTCAGAGCTTTTGTCAGTCAAGCAGAGGGAACCCTTTCTCACAATCTAAATAGGATCGCTATAGAACAAGTAACTTAAACTTCTTAACTGTCCAAGCTAATTTTTTCTAGGCTCTTAAGCAAGTAGGCGTAATTAAGGATCAGCAGTGGGAAGGGGGGCAACGCTCCCAGGCAAGGGATTCCATCCCCAAAGTCATCTTTAATTATTGCATCTAGCTACTGAATCTGATTATTGGATAAGGTGTTTGAGGGCAGTAATCAGATCCTGTTCTAGATAGGGCTTCGTAAAATAGGCCGTCGCCCCCAACTGCATTGCCAGCCAGCGATGTTTATTATTACTGCGGGATGTGAGCATCATGACGGGAACTTGCGAGAGTTGAGGATCTTGACGACGGTAGTGGAGAAATTCAAAACCATTCATATTCGGCATTTCAATATCGCAGATGACGAGTTGCACGGATGAATACTGCTGAAGTTGCTGAATGGCTTCCTGGCCATCTCGCGCTTGCAGCACTCGGAAACCAGATCTTTGTAAAGATAGCGCCAACGTGCGTCGCAGAGTGGCTGCATCATCGACAATTAAAATTGTCGGGGCTAGCAGGGACTTAACCGCTGTGAGAGGTTTGTGGCTGGATGAGTAATTATTGCTAGGAGGCGTGTAGGGCTGGGGTTTGACCTGAATGACTGGTTCGGATTTGCTGTGATTCACTCCCAACGATAATAGGGAAATACCATCAATCACCGGTATCAAGCTGCCATCCCCCAGAATGGTACAACCGTAGGCATAACTGGGGGGAGCGATCGCAGTTCCAAAGGGTTTGATGACTAGCTCCTGCTCCGTCATGAGATTATCTACCTCCAACGCAAAAACTTGCTGATCCTGCGCCAGAATCAACAGCGGCAGAGACGACTGCGTAGGCAAGGGAATTGCAGCCAGGTTTTTGTTTGGAGGGGTTTCTACCAACGGGCAGGCGTAATCCAGCAGGTCAGCAAGCCGATAGGTCGGAACGGTCTGTTCGCGCCAACGCAAAAATCTCTGGTTGCCCAATTGTTTAATCTGACCTGTTTGGGGAGCCAGAATTTCTTCAATGCTATCGGTAGGCAATGCCAGGTTTATCGAGCTAGCCTGAACAATTAGCAATTTGGCGATCGTAAGGGTCAGTGGGAGGTGCAGGGAAAAGGTGGTGCCCCAACCTGGGGAAGATTTGACTGTGATACTGCCTTTAATAGCTCGCAATTGAGATTGCACTACATCCAGTCCGACACCTCGCCCAGATAGCTCACTGACTTGGTGAGCTGTGGAGAACCCAGGCTCAAAAATGATCTCAAAGAGTTGCTCCGGCAGCATACTCGCCATTTGATTAGGAGAGAGCCAGCCCAGTTCGAGTGCCCGGTTTCGAATCCGATTCAGGTTAAGACCCTGACCATCATCCTTCACCTCAAGAATCGTTTGATTACCTCTATGGTAGGCTCGGATCTCAATCTGTCCCTGGGCTGCTTTTCCCTGTTTCTGCCGCATGTCTACAGGCTCAATGCCGTGGTCAAAGGCATTTCTAACCAGGTGTAGCAAAGGATCATACAACTTCTCTAGAATTGCGCGATCGACCAAAACGTCTGTGCCTGTCAACTTCAACTCGACAGGCTTTTGATAAGTTGTGGATAAATCGCGCAACAGGCGCGGTAGTCGATTCAACACCTCTCCTAGGGGTAACATGCGGGCACGGATCAGCTCATCTCGAAGATTCCCTAACAATTGTCGTTGCTGATCGACCGATTGGTTGGATTGCCTGCTGAACAAGGTGACATCACCAATGGTTTCTTCTAGCTGCACCACATCTTCCAAAATTTCCTGGAGTTGGAAGTGTAATCCACTATAGCTATCCATTTCTAAAGCATCGAACTCTGCGACAGAGGATGCGGCTTTCAGGGTCGCAATGCTCCAACGATTTTCCCTCGCATCCAACTCCAAACTCTGAGGTTCTGTCCTATTCTCTGATCCAAAGCGATAGGACTCTGGCGCAACAGCCATCTGATCAGACAGCGTTCGCAAGCGGTTTACCCGGTTTTGAAAGCGTTCGAATCGATCAAGTAATTCTCGCAGCACTCTTTGCTTCTGCTCATTTTGAAGCGCAAGACTATCGCGGTTAATGGTGAGTTCTCCTACCAGATTGTTCATGCGATCGAGTCGATCGGAATCGACACGCACCATTAAGCTAACGTTTGCAGAGGCATCTGACGGTTGGCTAAGGGGAAATTCGCGACTGAATTCCTGCGGTATTGTGGAGAGCGCTGAGGAAGTGACCTGTGGTTCTGCTTCTAACTCAACCTTGGTGCGAACTAATTGGCCTGCCAGGGGCTGGGGAACAATAACGTCGTTATTTTGCTCGATCAGGTCCACATCGTAGGAGATCTCTCCTGCGATCACGGAACCTTCCCTATGGTCTGCATCGTAGGAAATCTCTCCTGCGATCACGGAGCCTTCCACATCCATCTGGGGGGAGTTGAGCGGAGATCCAAAAATATCATCTAGAAGCGGAAAAGCTGCTTCTAAATCATCAGTCGTCTCGTCAACAGCAGATTTCTCATTAGCAATAGGAAGGGGGCGATCGAGGATAGGGGTTGAAGCTTGTGCAAATTTAGTGAGCGCAGGGGAGGGACCCATATCATCAGGGGAAGCATCTGCCAGGACTGCTTGCCGACTCCGCTGAAAATCAGCCAATGCCTGTTGGGCAATTTCTAGTACCAGCTCAGGATGAACGTCTAAAGCTCGTTGAGTTGTTTTGGCGATAGCCCCAAATGCAGGTAGATTCAGAAGCTCTGCTATCCCTGCAAAAACTTCTATTTTGATCTGGAGCTCTTTTGCTACGTCATAGCTCTGGGGCTGAGCCACAATTTCAGCTAAATGATCTAGCGCTTTTCCCACATCCACTTCCATCATGGATGCAATAAAATCGATTCCCAGGTCGGCTGAGCTGGGAATATAGCTACTAGTCTGAATCAGGGCTTCTCCCAACTGGTTCTCAATCTGCGTGAATAGCGGGTCAGCGCTAGCTAAGGCATTTTCTGCATCGAAATGTCCGGTTCGAATCTGCTCCATGAGGGGCAAGCGTAGGCGATCGTAAGCTTGCAGGAGCTGATCCTCAAGTGCTATGTCAATGGTTACCGTATCGCTGTATAGCGCTTTGAGCATATTTTCAAGTCGGTGAGCCAGCGTTGCAATTGCTTCCAGTTCAACACTTGCTGCGCCACCCTTGATCGTGTGAGCCGCCCGCATCAAATTATGAAGATCAGCAGGATTGTGATTTTTGCTAAGGGTCAATAATCCTGTTTCCAGGGTTTGCAATAACTCAGGAACTTCTTCGATAAAAAACTGATACGCCTGGTCACGAATATCAGGGTTCATAGCCATAGTTACTAAGTAGGGAGTCCTAATTAACTGTAAGCAGGAGAGAGTGGAAGCTGTGCCCCCCTCCCCCCCCAGAATCATCTTTAATGCAATTGCGCCGACCTACTTACCCGACCTTAAACTGTTCTACGCTAGCTTGCAGGGATTGGGCGACCTGCCGCATTTCCTCGAATGAGGACGAAACCTGATTGGCTTCGGTTGAAGTTTTGTTGGCAATCTTAGCAACGTCTCGCATTGTTTGGGTAACTGTTTCAGAAGCCTTGAATTGAACCACCGTTGCCCGTACAATCGCTTCAACAAGGTGGCTGATTTGATCACTGGCAACAGTAATTTTATTCAGGCTCTGACGGGTTTCATCCACCAGTTTTGTTCCCGTCACCACTTGCTCAGTTCCAGCTTCCATGGCGGCAACCACCTCATTTGTTTCGGTCTGGATCCCAACGATTAATTTGCGAATTTCTTCTGTCGCTTCCGCCGATCGCTGAGCCAGTGCCCGCACCTCGCTGGCAACGACAGCAAAACCACGGCCCTGTTCCCCAGCACGGGATGCCTCAATCGATGCATTCAACGCCAACATGTTAGTTTGGGCGGTGAAAGAGCTAATCAGATCAATAACGGTAGAAATCTTTTGAGAAGATTCTCCCAGGTGTTTTACCTTCTTAGCTGTCTCAGCAACCGTGGATCGGATTGCCTGGATACCATTGATGGTACGGTTCATCGCAGTATCCCCTTCCTCAACTGTCTGAGCTGCCTGCTGAACAACTTTTTCAGCTTGTTCGGCACTGGACGCAACCTCCTGTACGGTCGCGGCCATTTGTTCAATTTGCTGCAATGTGATTCCAATCTCTTCCGCTTGCCGTAAAGCTTCTGCGGCCAGGGACTGAACTGATGTTTCATTGACCGTGGTAGTGGTCACTACTTGCTGCGTCGCCTCCTGCACCTGAACAACGATCTTCCGTAGGTTGTTAACGGTCGCGTTATAAGAGTCGGCGATCGTGCCAATTTCATCCGCCGTCACTTTGGCTCGCGTGGTCAAGTCTCCTTTACTAATGGGGTCTACTTCTCTAAGCAGCTCAAGTGCTCGCATTTGTAACCCCTCTTTCAATTGGCGTTGTTCTTCTGCCTGTTGCTCCGTTTGTTCCAAAAGGGTGACTCGATTAATGACCAGACTGATCTGAATCGCAAGCTGCTTCAAGAATTCAATTTCTGCTGGTTGCCATTCGTAGGGTGCAAGGCAGTGATCTGCAATTATTAAGCCTAAAAGCTGCTCACCGCTTACAATAGGAGTCACTAGCCTCGCCTTAACCTCTAGCTTTTCCAGTTGCTGTCGATACTGCGGAGGCAGATCTACACCCATCAGTGTGTTGATGGGTAGACTGAGACCCTGACGGCAGGACGTCAGCAGCGACTCCGGCATTGAGAATGATTGAATCAGCCCATCTGAGGCCAGGGGAAAGCCAGGTGCTGCCGCCTCAACAGAGATCTCTCCTTGATCGTGAGTGGTAAAACGATAGAGCATTACCCGATCAACATGCAGAACCTCACGGGCCTTCGCCAATGGCTGCTGCAATTCTGCCAATAGGTCTGGCAATTCCAGCGCCCGAGATCCTGCCACATTCGCTAGTAATTGTACCTGCTCAGTTGTGATCACCTGTTCCTGCACCAGGGTTTCCAGACGGCTTGCCATATCATTGATGTTGCCAACCAAGGATGCAATTTCGTCACCTCCCTGGAATTCTAAGCGAGTAGACAGTTCTCCCTTACCAATTTTTTCCACGGCGATGGCAGCAGCCAGAACCAGACGAGTTGCCCGGCTTGCAATAATTGCAGCGATCGCACCGACGATCAAGGCAGTTACAACCGTTCCCAGAAGCAGCGTCAACAGAAGTTGCCTTTGGGGCGCAAGGGCAGTGCTTACATCACTGGCAATCAATACTCCATAATTTAGCTTTGGTAATCCGGCGGCATCTTTCAGCGGCACATAGGTCACCAGCTGCTGCACTTTACTATCAGGATCAACATCCAGGAAAGAGGTAGGACCCTTTACCGCTTGTAATTGGGAGTATTTAGCAAAATGCCTTTTGGCAGATTTCCCGATTCTGCCCTTGTCTCCAGAGGTCAGGAAATAATTACCTTCACCATTGATTAAGTAGTAACGTTCCCCCGCTATAGCACGTTTTTTGAGGAGTTGTTCTAACTTCTCAAGCGGAAGTTGAAACCGAACAACTCCAATCAGATTATTTGACGCACTATCTTTCACTGGAGCGGCAAGCTGTATGTTTGATGCTTGCGCAATATCAGTAGCAGATCCCAGATCGATAGTTGGCTGCTCTGTTTTGAGGACATCTTGAAAATAAGCTTGAGATTTTTGGTTTGTAATCTTATCACCTTTTGATTGCAGGATTACATCCCCACCACTATCAAATAGGGCAACACTGTTGTAGACACCAAAAAGCTCGATATATCGTTCAAATAGCTTTTCTTTGTCCTCATTGGGGGTTGATTCAAACACTTTGGAATCGGCAAGCAGTGGCGATCGACCTAGCATCTGAACATCTAGAAATCGATTGGTCAGAAAAGTATTAAATTCATTTGCCAACTGAACAGCAGTCTGTTGCTTACCGTCATAGACTTGCCTGGTCATTGAGCGGTTGATGAAGTAATACGTAAATGCTCCGATCGCCAGCACTGGAGCTGTACCCAAGACAACAGCCAGCACAGTCGCCTTTGTCTTCACACTCAAACGCTGCCACCATCCCCCCGCAGACTGTTGACGGAGCCTAAAAAGCTGCTCGTCCCATTCTGTTTCTTCTAGTTGAGATGATTGGGTTTCAGACTGTTCTTGAAGAAGTTGGATCTGATCCAATGTAGAAACAGTGATTATCGGATTGTTAGCCTGGTTTATCCTGTGTGCTTCCATTTGATCGTCAGACAATTGCTGAGCAATCTGCCTGGAGGGAATCTGAGTCATGATTGTTAAAACCCCTGTTGCTACTAATAGTCAATTGGTTGGTTGTGAAACAGCGTAGGTTTGAATCTAAACAACTATGGTTTTGGCATCGCTTCCATAATTTTCATTCCATCCAGAACCGCCAACATATCGTTGTTAGAACTCCACCAGTACCCGCGCAAAAAAGGTTCTAGTTCAGGGACAGCCGCGGCGGATGGCAAAACTTGAATCAGGTTTGGATCGCACCATTCAATATCATCAGTCCGATGAACCACTAACCCTAAGGTCAAGCTTTTCGTACGACTAGGATGGAACTCGGGATTACTAATCTGTAAGACAACGGCTGAATGCCCTGAAATATTACTTCTTTGTCTATACCAGGGGGTAAATCCACATAAATGCCCTAAATCAACCATCCAGAGGATTTCACCCCGCCAGTTATACACGCCCATTACCCAGTCAGGCATGTGAGGAATGGGCGTAATCTGACCGATGGGAATGGTCACCACCTCAGCAATATCTTGACTGGGCAAAAGAGCTGCTGTGCCTGATATAAGTTGTATCAGGAGAAACTGCTCCTGCAAGTTTGCGGTAGAAACCGGGACAAGATCGGCTGTAGAAACCGAAGGAAATTGGATATCTGAGCCTGGCGAAAAACTGGACATAGGATCTGGCAAGTTATCTTTAGACTTAAGGATTGATCAGATGTGTGACCGTACGTACAAATTCTTCTTGATCAATAGGTTTAGCAAGATAAGCATCTGCTCCCTGTTTCATTCCCCAAAATTTATCCAGCTCACTACTTTTAGTGGAGCAAAGCACAATTGGGATATTGCTGGTATCAGGTTTCATTTTCAATTCACGGCAGACTTCAAACCCACTGCAACCAGGCAGAACAATATCCAGAACAATAATATCGGGTCTCTGCCTGGCAATAGCAGCAAGTGCTTCCTCTCCACTTTGGGCAATTAAGACATTGATGCCGCTTTGTTGCAAACACTGGATTAGAATCTGAACATCAGTCAAAGAATCTTCAACTACAAGTGCGGTTCCCATTAAGTGTCACCTCATTAATCGTTTGATTTAAGTCAGTCAGCTGATTTTAATTTAAATTAAGATCTGGGTGCAATTAAACTAAAGATGACTTTGGGGGTAGATCCCTTACTTTCCCTGCTTTCCATTAATTACGCCTGTCTAATTATCAAATCAGTCATGAAGTCATTGAAAAACTCGTAGACTTAGGGGCTAAGTGTTTATGGAGAACGCCAAGCACAGCGTCCGCATCTAATGGCTTACTCAGAAAATCCGATGCCCCAATCATATTGGATTTGAGACGACTCGCAAACCCATTATTTCCAGTTAAAATGACTATCGGCGTTGTGCGAAAACTTGAGATTTTTCGTAACTGCTCACAAATTTCGTATCCATTCGCTTTTGGCATCACTAAATCTAAAAAAATAAAATCTGGTTTACGAGCTAACAAAGTCCCAACTGCACCTAAAGGATCTTCAATTCCTAAGAACTGATAACCAGCCGACACCAATAGCTTTTCCAGGGTATAGCGAACTGAGAAACTATCATCAACACAGGCAACTAGCGCTCCTGGAAGGACGGCATTTCTTGGCACAGGGAGTGATCTGGAAAGTGTACTTTGGCGATAGATCGGAGCCGGTAAGTCGGCAACCTCACTCAGGTTAATCCATTGCTTTTGCAAAAAGGGCCGAAGCGAAGCTGTTACCGCTACAACATTCCGTTGCATCTGTATAGCCAAATCTCGCAAGGTATGCTCACCTTGTAACAAATGAACCAGATTCTGGTACACTTCGACTGAGACATTTCTTTGCAATAGTTCGGACTGTTGAATAACAGGGGCTTGATTCGGTAAGTAATCTACTAAATGCGCACCTTGCCAGGCTTGCCACAGCGATTGAACCTCAGCGATCGCAGCTTCCACCTCAAATAAGGCAAGTTGCGGATAGCGCAAGTCCTGATGGATAACTTGCTGGGTTATTCCTATGGTTTGCGTTAGATCAAATAACACCTCCGTAATTATAGAACCAATGACTTTAGTAGCTTGTTCAGAGGTAAACTTTTTCTGCGTCCTCCATAGACACAGCAGCGCATAGTCCCAACCTATTTTGAGG
>JBAUTA010001151.1:0-1933 GCA_049581985.1 Kovacikia sp. | reverse complement strand
CTTCTGAACCCTGCTGCAAGTCGGCATAAGCTTGAAGAGTGGCCCTTGAAGAGTGGCCCTTGAAGATTGGAAAAGCCCTGACAAATAAGCCTTTCAGTCAATCATCTGGACTGAATTCAATTGTCATCGGTAGGACTGCTTGCGCCGTTTCATGCCCCATCCTTGCCACTGATCACATCCAATAATTCCTGGATCATGGCTATATCTTCCGCCGTTGGCGTGAGCGTGAGGTAGTCTTCCAGGTCCTTACGGGCTTCGGTGAAACGGTTTAGCCGGTAGTAGAGGACTCCCCGATCGCGCAGTTCAAAGGCGGCATCGGGGTAAAGCAGCAGAATTCGTTCAACGGCTGCAACGGTCTTTTTCAGGTTTCCTTGATTCAGATAAATCATTTTCAGATTAGTCAGCATCCGTCCCAGGATTTGGCGCGAGGTGACGGATTGGAGAAAAGCAGCATGCAGTTTAACCGGTTGACCGTAAGCCCGACTCAACAGCCCCTGACAGTCCTGGGCAAACAGAATTTCTCCCTGATGGAAGGCATCCACGAAGATCTCCATTTCCTCCACATCCGGTCGAATCAGAAAGTGTCCTGGCATTCCTACCCCCACCATCGGAAAGTCAAGCCGCTGGGCAATCGCCAGATACACCAGCGCCAGGGTGATGGGAATCCCTGTGCGACGATCGATGACCTCATTGAGAAAGCTGTTGCGGGGGTCGTAGTAGGCGTTGGTATTGCCCGTAAAGCCCAGATCGTTGTAGAGGTAATCATTGATGGTTTGCAGAATCTTCAGCGGATAGAATTCTGCCGGAAGACGGTCTTCTACTTCCGCCGCCATTGTGTCCAACGCATTCAAATACGCATCCACTTCTAGATCGGGATACTCCTCCATTGCCAGATAGAGCGCTGCCTTTTCCAGATTGATTTGCTCGTCAGGTTGGTAGACTTCTTGATAAAAGTATTTGCGGGCGATCGAAAAATCCATAGGCTTAGACTATTTTGCGTCAGTGAGACGACAACCAGCGCTGGTGAAACAACATTTGTTAAAAAGTGTTAAAAAGTGGGGTGCAATTAAATTAAAGATGATTTTGGAACTGGAGGAGGGAGAACCCTCTGTCTGGGGGCAACACCCCCATTCCCCCCTTCTGATCATTCATGATGCCGACTTACTTCGCAGAGGTTTCTTAAGTCAAAATCAAACATTCAACAGCCGGATCAGCTATCTTGCAAGCGATTCAATAGCCAGTCCAGCCTGACCTTTGCCAGTTCCAACGTAGTAAGGGTTTCAGGATTCGTATTGGTTTCCGATTCAGTCTCCTGGTTTAACTGGGGATAACGACTATAACCAAGCCGACTGACCGTTCCCCTGATCCGATCGGACAGAAAAGCGGCGATCGCATGGTAGAAATGGGCGGCAAAGGCAGTATCCTGGGACAACTTTGCCGCCAACTGGGAGCGGGGGATCGCCCAAACGGTCGTGTCTTCGATGGCTTTCACCGTTGCAGAAGGAGGACGGGCATCGACAAACGAAATTTCGCCCACAATTTCGCCACTGGATAAGGTGGCGATTTCCTTACCTTCCAAGACCTTTGCTGTAACGGAGAGGTTTCCATCCAAAACTAAATAGAGGGCATCAATCGGTTGACCCTCCTCAATCAAAATGGTGCCCTTGGGAATTCGCTTCTGTTTCCCCACCCTAACCCACCAGTTGAAGTCGCGATCGCTCAGTTCCGCCAGAAGATACAGGGCTCTTTTCACGACAGATTTCTCCTAATAGCTATGGAGTTGTGATACCGAGTTAAACGATGAAGGTTACAACTGGGGAAGTAGGAACCTGCAATTTTCTTTCCTGACACCAACCACTGATAGCTATCGCCAGTTTGATCAGGACAGAGGATTCAAGGGGGAGGGAGGGCGTTGCCCCCAGCCAGGGGTTTC
>JBAUTA010001150.1:0-2453 GCA_049581985.1 Kovacikia sp. | reverse complement strand
GGGTATAGGGTATAGGGTATAGGGAGAGGGTTGTATGGGGCAGACTCCAGGGACCGAATTGCAAGACAGAGGGTTGGGGGACGTAGATGGACTTGGGGAATATCGTAATCAGCCACCTGATGATCTACCAGATAGCCAGAGAGGTGTTGAAACCCAGCCATCAGGAGGATAAGGACGATCGCATTTACCCAGCAACGCGGTAGGGGGATCCAACCAGACCACTTCCCCATAGATTACGCATTGCTTTTGTTTAAATCACTGGTGCAACGATCGATGCCGGTCAACGTTTGGAACGTTTCTGCTCTCCTGAAGAATTGGATTCAAAGAATAGCTTGTAGGCGATCCAGGCAATCCCTCCCACTAAAATTGCGGTGGCAAGCCAGGTCGCAATGCGCACGGCAACCACCATAACAATCACAATTCCTAAGAATTTAGCGACCTTGATCGCTTGCCTAAAGTGCTGCCTGATGGCGTTCTCTGGCTCCTGATGCTTGATGGTTGGGGAGATAGGCGTTTGATCAGGAAATGATTGCTGGTAAATTTCTGTTTCCAGTTCCCGCAATCGCAACGCCTGTTCCCGCGCCTGAAGTTCTCTTTCTCGACGTCGAAGCTCTTCGTCTTTGCTGTTTTGAGAGTCCATAGATTAGTTCTTCATGGGAAAAAAGCAAATGGTTCGGTAGTTAGTGTTCCCAGAAATTTCTACGAGTCTATCTCTACCACCTGAGCAATAGGTTGCCATGCCTCACGATGCACCCATAAAATCCATGCTTTCCTGCACCCGGTTCTTGATCTGCCGTGCTTACCCTGGGAATTGGTATCAGCAGGGAATGCCCTTTATTATACAATCACTTAAATTAGTTGGATGACCTTTGCACTCTTCTAAAGTGATCCTCTTTGGATGGTGAAAGCCTTTCTGATGAGCAAGGCTTTCACCACTCTGCTTGTTCACAACTGATTTAGGACTACTAAGTAGGTAGCTCTAATTAATTGTAAGAAGGGGGAGTGGGGGCTGCGCCCCCAGGCAGGGGGTTCCACCCCCTCCACCCCCAAACTCATCTTTTATTTAATTGCGCCCAGCTACTTATATTGGGTTAATCGTCATTATCATTGCCATTGACGAATTAGTCCGTCTGCTTCAATTCGCAACCGTCGTCCGCGCCAGTAGACGTCCTGCCCAAAAGTTCCCATACCCCAGATGACAAAGCTGAGCAGATCCCGGAACGGGACTGTCCACAGCCAGCCCAAGAGGCGGGGGCAGCCAATGCTCCAAATAGCAATCAATATTTGCAGATAGCGAACGATGAGGGTAATCAGGCTGAGGCCGATCGCCCAATCTGCGAATCTGGATAGCAGTAGTAGCGGCAGGCAGTAGACGGTGCCAAAGCAGAATAGCATGGTGTAATACTGGGGTCCCCGGTTGTAGCGGATAGTCCTTGCCCAACGCAGTTCTCTTTGAAAGACCTGGATGACGGTCTCGGAGCCTGTGTCTGACTCCAGCACATAGGGAGATAGCTCGATTCTATACCCTGCTGCCGCGGCCCGTTTCCCCAGGTTATAGTCAGAGCCAATCCGGTTTAGCTGTAATCCGCCGTAGTTTGCCAGGGTAGCTTTGCGAGTGGCGATCGTCGCACCGACTGCACAGCGGAGCCCCCCGTCCAGGGCACGGGCAATCAGTAGACTGGGAATGAAATCGAAGCAACGTCCGGTTGATGCGATCGCCGCACCCAACTTTTGGGGATGATGTCCGATGAAGGCACAGGTCACCAGGCCTACGTTAGGGTCAGCTAAGGGGTGCGTGACTGTCTGAATATAGCTGGGATGAACCAAAATATCACTGTCAGCAAAAATAATGACTTCATGCTGAGCTTTTTCCAGGAGATAGCTCAGATTACTGTCTTTGTAATTAATTCCGCGTGGTTCTAATCCGGAGAACAGACGAACCCGATCTGGGAAGGCAGCAACCAGTTTTTTTAGAACAGGAATCGAGGGATCTTTGGGATCTGTTACACCAAACAACACCTCGTAGTTCCGGTAGTTCTGGGTACAAAGGGATGACCAGTTTTCCCATGCTCCTGGATCAATTCCACAGACGGGGACGAGGATAGAAACAGGAGGAGAGGGCGTCGAATTTTCCGTGTCTCCGTGTCTCTGGGTTTCTGAGGGTTTACCTAGAAAAAACTGCCAGGTAAAAAAGGCACAGGCCAGGTAGAAGGCAATTGAGCCAATGATAAGAAGGATTAAAATACCCTGCGGCAGGGTCGTCATTGGTTCTTCCACAACTAAATGAGGATGAATGAATTTAGGACGGTTAATTGCAATTCAGGTTTCATGTCTATAGCGGTTTTCACTTGGGTGAGATCTGGGGGTGCAGGGGGCTAGTCCCCTGCGTGGGGGTTTCACCCCCACATCCCCCACTCACACCCATGAAATTTGCTATGAAGACTGAATAGGTC
>JBAUTA010001149.1:0-1858 GCA_049581985.1 Kovacikia sp. | reverse complement strand
ACCGTGGCAAACGGGATGTCGTACCCATAATCCGCAAATGCCTCTACCCAGGCCTGGGCGTGAGCGTCGTTGCTCAAGACAAGGGTTCCATCTATATCCAGAATGACACCGTCTAGCGCCATGGTTTTCTCCTTCTACGGGATTGAATCAGGGAGGGATGTTGCAGAGAGATTTTGGTGGTGTTCGTCTGTGCCCTATTTACTGGATGGTGGCATCGCGATCGCAGGACGACAATCGTCCCTTGTGCCCATTCGACGAGTCAGCCCCTAAACGAGTCAGCCCCTACCTGTTTGATAGTGGCATAGCGATCCCAGGGGCGCATCTCTCCTTAGAAAGGGCCAAAAGTTCTTTGGAGATCTCTTAAGAAGAGAAGGCAGTAAACCGATCGGTTGCCTCAATCAACGCGCTGCGGATTCCTGGCTCAGTCATGGAGTGCCCCGCATCGGGAACCACAATCAATTCCGCTGCTGGCCAGGCGCGATGGAGCTCCCAGGCGGAAATCATGGGGCAGACAACATCGTAGCGCCCCTGAACGATCACAGCGGGTAAATGACGGATGCGATCGACCTGTTGGAGCAACTGATCTTCAGACTGCAAGAAACCCTGATTCACAAAATAGTGGCACTCAATTCGGGCGAAGGCATCGGCAAACTGATCCGTCCCAAACCGTTCGATTAAATCAGGATCCTGCAGCAATTTACTGGTACTGGCCTCCCAGACAGACCAGGATCGGGCAGCTTCCAGGCGAGTCGGTAAATCGGGGCTGGTCAGGCGTTTGTAGTAGGCTGTCAGAAGGTCGCCCCGTTCTGCCGGGGGAATAAGCTGGAGGTATTTCTCCCAGGCATCCGGGAAGATGTAGCTGGCTCCCGCCTGATAGAACCAGAGCAATTCCTTGCGGCGCAGCAGGAAAATTCCGCGCAGGATGAGTCCTAAACAGCGCGCAGGATGGGTTTGACTATAGGCCAGCGATAGGGTGCTGCCCCAACTGCCACCAAACACGACCCATTGTTGAATCTGGAGGTGCGATCGCAGTCTTTCAATATCGGCAACCAAGTCCCAGGTTGTGTTTTCCCGCAATTCTGCATTGGGTTGACTTTTCCCGCAGCCGCGCTGGTCAAACATGACAATTTGCCAGCGGGTGGGATCAAAATATTGTCGATAAAAGGGCACACTGCCACCCCCCGGCCCCCCATGCAGCACCACCACTGGTTTGCCCTCAGGATTACCAGAAACTTCAAAATAAATCTGGTGGAGTGCAGACACCTGAAGCATTCCGGTTTGGTAAGGGGCGATCGGAGGATAGAGATCTTTCATATTGAAACAAACCAATCAATCAGCTTACGGGCAATACTTAATTTCGGCGGAATGGGGGGGAGAGCGTGTTTATTAAACCAGGCAGCCTCTGATAATTCTTCCGGTTCAATCACAATCTCTCCCCCCGCATAGGTGGCCGTAAACCCAATCATGAGCGAGTTGGGGAAGGGCCAGGGCTGGGAACCAAAATAGCGAATGTCCGTGATCTCAATCCCAACTTCCTCCCGCACTTCACGAATCACCGTTTCTTCCAGCGATTCTCCCGGTTCCACAAAACCAGCCAGGATGCTATACATTCCGGCGGGAAATCGGGGTGCACGCGCCAACAAGAGTTCTTCGCCCCGGGATATCAGCACAATCACCGCAGGCGATAGGCGGGGATAGTTCACCAATCCACATTGAGGGCAGCGTTTAGCACGCTCCTGGGGAAGCTGCCGTTGGGGTAGCACAGTGCCCACAGTACTGGTGGGTGCGATCCCATTCCACGATCTGAATGGCACGACCACTCACCGTAAACAGATCATCCTCTAACCTGCCGTAGAGG
>JBAUTA010001148.1:0-3556 GCA_049581985.1 Kovacikia sp. | reverse complement strand
CTTATGGACATGAGGTCTTGCGCTATACCCTGAGCAATGACGAGATTGTGGCAACCCACCCACTGGTACTGGCAAAAAATACCCTGTGGAATAGTGCTGTTTATCAGGAATTACGGTCGCTCGTCCGGCAGAAAAAGCCGGATATAGCCCACTTTCACAATACCTTTCCGCTCATTTCTCCTGCCGCCTACTATGCACTCAAAGACGAAGGGGTTCCCGTTGTACAAACCTTGCACAATTACCGCTTACTCTGTCCCAATGCTCTGTTTTTTAGAAACGGGAAGGTCTGTGAAGACTGCCTCGGCAAATCATTCCCGTTACCAGGGATCATTCACAGTTGCTATCGGGAAAGTCGGAGTGCCAGCGCAATGGTCGCTGCAACGGTAAGCTTTCATTCCCTATTAGGCACCTGGAGCAAGGCAGTTAATGTGTTTATTGCCTATAGCCAATTTGCCATGAACAAGTTTATTGAGGGAGGATTACCCGCAGAAAAATTCGCTTTTAAGACTAACTTTTTGCATCCAGCACCAGCAGCGGGGGAAGGAAAGGGTGGCTATGCTTTGTTTGTCGGGCGGCTGTCTGTCGAAAAAGGGTTAGGGGTGATGCTGGATGCCTGGAGGCAACTGGGTGGCAAGATACCCTTGAAAATTTTGGGGGATGGCCCCATGTCTGGCTTGGTCACGGAAGCGATGCAAGAAATGCCTGAAATTGAGTGGCTGGGGCGCAGACCTTTGGAAGAGGTATATGAAGTAGTGGGGAATGCTGCCTTTCTGGTGTTTCCCTCAGAGTGGTATGAAACGTTTGGACGGGTGGCGATCGAAGCCTTCGCCAGAGGTACACCTGTGGTTGCTTCAAACATTGGGGCAATTACTGAATTGATTGATCACAAACGTACAGGAATGCATTTTCGTCCCAGCGATCCCGACAATTTAGCTACCCAAATTGAATGGCTTCTCGCCCATCCTGAAGAACTTAGCCAAATGCGGCAGGAAGCCCGTGCTGAATTTGAGGCGAAGTACACCGCCGAAGATAACTACAAGCGACTTATGGAAATTTACCACTCGGTTCAAAGTACCTAATGGGTGATCACTAGACTTGATCGAAAACAGTGTAAGCTATTTGCCACAATTCAGCGATAGCCAAGTGAGAATATTGTCACTACGATCCAGCATTGAAACTTCATTGAAATCTTCATGAAATCATCTTTTTTTTAACTTTGGTAAGGGTTTCCAAACTAGAATTATTGTAGAATTCAATCCATTCTCACCATGTCAAAGCCTGAAGCCTTGCAACGCTCAATTGATTTAAGTCAACTCCAGGGTCCAAAGATACGACTAGAATATTTGGATGGACTGAGAGGACTATCTGCTATCTACGTCGTTACATATCATATCTACATTGATATATCGGAACAACTTCAGACTATAGAAAAACCTCAATTATTGCCACCGATCATCCAGGCACTACTATCTCACGGACGTATTTCGGTAGCTGCCTTTATTGTGCTTTCTGGGTATTGCTTAATGTTACCAGTGGCGAAAACTGTAGACGGTCAAATAAAAGGAGGCTGCTTAAGCTACCTCAAGCGCCGTGGGAGACGCATTTTACCGCCATATTATGCTGCACTTATGCTATCGCTGCTCCTTAGTCTCGTCATACCAGCGCAACTCATTCCATTCATGGGAGCACACTGGAACCATGGGCAGCCAGATTTAGACAGTGGCACAATCCTCTCACACATTTTACTGATCCATAACTTCAGCCATAACTGGGAATACAAAATCGATCCACCCATGTGGAGCGTCGCAGTAGAGTGGCAGATTTACTTTCTCTTTCCACTTCTACTACTCCCCCTTTGGCGACGCTTTGGCACAGTGGTAGTTTCAGTAATAGCTTGCCTCTTCCCTTTCATAGCCCAAGTATTCACTCACGGAAAAGGATTTAGCTTTTTATTCTATATCACTCTCTTTACTCTAGGTATGGCTGCAGCGACAATCGGATTTTCGAAACAGCGATCCTTACAGCTCTATAAAGAGAAAATACCCTGGAATCTTTTGGCTATTTTGTTTGTGACAATCTGGCTTGCCCTATTATCCAGTCACTCAGTAGATGTAAACACTGTTGATCAGTTATTCGGCCTAGCAGTTGTTTGCATGATGATCGCGTGTTCCTCTTCACTCATACAAGGCAAATCCAACTTTTGCTTACGCCTGTTTGAATCGCCTTGGGCAGTGGCGCTGGGAGCATTTTCTTACAGCCTCTATCTGACACACGCCATGGTGTTAGCGCTTGCTGAATTGTGTTTGAGTAGAGTGAGCATGGCACCACTCGTTAAACTCTTTGTCCTAATTGCGATCGTGCTACCACTATCAGTTCTGTTTGCTTACTTTTTTCACTTGATGTTTGAGAAGCGGTTCATGTCTTACCCTAGTAACAGGGCTTTGAAGTAAGGTATCGGTTCAAAATGGAGACGAATCTCATCAAATTGGCAGAACCTGGATTTCGGGAAGATATAGGAGCAAGTATGTCTAGTCAACATCAGTACGACAGTTACCCAGAAGTTGCCGCAATTGTCACAGCGATGACTGACGCTGAACAACCATTTGTGCGTGGCACCATGGAAGCTGTACTCTCAGATCCTGGCATCGGTCAAGTTGTGCTCTGCATTGAAGAGTCAAATAACTGGTTAGACACGGTGCTTGGTAAACTCACAGCAGATCCACGATTAGCAATCATTCGACTACCGCTTGCACCTCCAGGAGCTGTTCGTAATCAAGCTCTCAGCTATGTCAGGATGCCCTGGTTGGTATATTGTGATGGTGATGATGTCTGGTGTAAGGGAAAAACGCTGATTCAATATACTTATGCCCTTACAACAAAATGTGACTTTGTCGGAGTTGATCATTACCTGTCCAATGAAGCAGGTAAAGTACGAGCGTTTGCACTGGCACGCTATCTTCCTCTGCCTTCAGCATGGATGGTACGAACTGAAGTGATGAAAAAGTATCCATTCGATGAATCGCTGTACCAGGGGGAATGCGCTGAATGGTGGATCCGCACCAGTGGTATTGTCAGCAAAGCAAGGTGTCCACAAACGCTTTTACGATATCGTCTTCGCTCAAGCAGCTTGAGTACAACAACACCCTCTAAACAGCGGAAAGTAAAAATTGTCGCTTTAGCAGATATGCCTGTACTTGGGGTCATCATCTTCTTCCTTACCTGGTGTGCCTGGCTGATTACACGGCAGAAGGATTATATTTGGTGCAAGGGCGAGGGATGGGAACAGCAACCCTCCCCTAACACCATCAAGCTATAGGGGATAAGCAACCGGAGCTGATTCAAATGTTTCAACAGTAAGTTGAACATTAAGAGCACATTTCTCAAAAAGATTCCTAATCCTAATTAGTTGTGTGTTTTGGAGACCAGTAATCAGCAAGGTTGATAAGCTCAAAGGAATCTGACCTGAATTGAGGCAGGGTTTTATGAGCGAGATTAATAGCTAGTCAACCCCAAAAATTGCTGAATATCCAACGCTCGTGGGGTGTTGCAGAAGGAC
>JBAUTA010001147.1:0-1792 GCA_049581985.1 Kovacikia sp. | reverse complement strand
GTTTAAGGCGGTGGCAGCGGCAACTTGTACCCACAACTGGCCTGGCAGCTCTGTTAACGTTAACGGCTGGGTGGCTGGGTGGACAGGCGATCGTCCCCGCTGTTGTGCAAGCATACACCAGTCGGGTGGAGGTTGCTCTGGTGGTAGAACCGGGAGAATCTTACGAGACCCTCATGCGCCGCGCTGAAGCAGTTGCCAGAGCTGCTGCCCAACGCAGTTTCGATCGCGACCTTTTGATTACGGACGTTCTCGTTCTGATCACGGCCCAAAACGAAACTGCCATCACCCCCATCCTTTCCTTGGGAGCAACCCGTACCCAGTGGCGGAGCTTACCTGACCCCCGCCGCTGGGCAACCTACTATAGGAGTTCCCGAAGCCTGTTAGGAATCGGTCGAATTCCATCCTCCCCAGCCGCTTCTCCTCCCAAATCCTCCACTTCCCCAACTATCGTCACTCCTGGGCCTGCCTCTACTCCGGCCCAGCCCACCGCTCCTTCCCCGGCCAGATCTCCCAATCAGCCTCCCGCAAACGGACCCGGAACGGCTCCTACAAGTCCTTCTAGTGAAGTTCCTGGAAGCTCTCAGCCATCCAAAACTCCCATCTTGCCCGATCGCATTCTGACGCCAGCGGGAATTGGGAAGTGAGGGAGTGGATCAGGTTTCTTTATGAAGCTCTGTTACCTGAATTGTTAAGCTCTATTTCAACTTGACTCGATCCCTGGCTCATTCAGTCAAGTGTGCGAAATGTCCGTGATAGGATGCATTCTCGTAGCGTCTGATAGATAGGAGAAAACCTTTGGCACTACGGGTTGCTGTTGTCGGTGGAGGTCCAGCTGGTTCCTCTGCTGCGGAAATTTTGGCAAAAGCGGGTATTGAAACCTATTTAATTGAGCGCAAATTAGACAATGTAAAGCCTTGCGGTGGTGCCATTCCATTGTGTATGGTCAGCGAGTTCGACTTGCCGCCCGAAATCATTGATCGGCGCGTCCGCAAGATGAAAATGATCTCTCCCTCAAATGTGGAGGTCAGCATTGGCAGTACGCTCAAAGATGATGAGTATATTGGCATGTGCCGTCGGGAAGTGCTGGATGGTTTTCTGCGTGATCGGGCAGAAAAACTGGGCGCTCAGGTTATCAATGGCACAGTTCACAAGCTAGAGATCCCTGGAAATGATCACGATCCTTACACCATTCACTATGCTGATCATTCCAGCGGCAGTTTGGAAGGGGAAAATAAGATTCTGAAAGTGGATCTGGTCGTTGGTGCTGATGGAGCAAATTCTCGCGTTGCTAAGGCGATTGATGCCGGTGACTATAATTACGCGATCGCCTTCCAGGAGCGCATCCGCCTTCCAGAAGACAAAATGGCATACTACGAAGACCTGGCTGAGATGTACGTCGGCGATGACGTCTCTCCCGATTTTTACGCCTGGGTTTTCCCAAAATACGACCACGTCGCGGTTGGGACGGGCACCATGAAGCCCAATCAGGCAAGAATTAAGCAACTGCAAGCGGGAATTCGGAATCGCGCCGCTGCCAGACTGCGGGGTGGCAAAATTATTCGTGTAGAAGCACACCCCATTCCAGAACATCCCAGGCCCCGCCGGGTTGTAGGTCGGGTTGCCCTTGTCGGAGATGCGGCTGGAACTGTCACTAAATCATCGGGTGAAGGCATTTACTTTGCCGCCAAATCTGCCCGGATGTGCGCTGAAACGATTGTCGAGGCATCCCATAAGGGCGAGCGAATTCCCACTGAGGCAGACCTCAAAGGTTACCTCAAGCAGTGGGATAAGC
>JBAUTA010001146.1:0-1737 GCA_049581985.1 Kovacikia sp. | reverse complement strand
CGGATAGCCTTCCTCAAAACTACCCCGTGTACCCAGATACCCATTCCCGATCGTAAATACCGTTTCACGGGCATGTAACTGCTCAGGATTAAACTGAGATTCAGTCAACGTCCAGTTGGTATAAGTTAAGGAAAGAGACTTTTCAGTAATATCCATTACTTCCTATTCCCTGCGTTATCACCGTTTCATGTGCTGTGCTAAAATCGCCTCTACTCTGGGTTTATAGATTAGGAAAAATAAGGCTTCTAGATAATTATGAAGAGCTTCCCGGGTATCGTGATGCACATAATTCCAGAAGCTATAAATCTTAGCCAGTGATAGAAGCTGCTTAGAATGGAGTTGCCAGGTATATTCATCATGCACCCGCTGAATTGCATGATCCGAAATTTTCTGCCAGTCCTGAGGATTGGTATCACACTGGTCGAGAAAGTTGTTCAGTTTTTGGGCCGTTTCTTCAAGATTGGTAGGATTAATCAAAAACCCCTGTCTGCCATCTTCAATGATTTCTAACGCACCTCCAAACTCAGTGGCAAAGGTAGGCAAACCGGAGACCATCGCTTCCAAAATGACCCGCCCAAAGGCTTCAAACCGGGCAAAGTGGACGAAAATGCCTCGCAGATCGGCGATCGTGCGATAGGTTTCGCCTAATTGCGGGCTCAGTAGCCGAATTCCAATCCAGCGCAGATTTCCCTGGAGTTGATAGTGGTTAATCAGGGTGTGGAGTTTTTTTAGCTCTCTGGCTTCTGCGGGATTGATCGCCTCTGCCGTGTGTAGCTTGTTGGTAACCAGAATCAGATTGCAGCGATCACGCAATTCCTGATTTTGTCCAAAAAGTTCTACCAGACCTGTCAAATTCTTAATGTTACTAACAGACGCAACCGCAAGCATAGGACGCTTTCCAGGGCTGTCTAGATGCCCCAGGATGTAGGGCGCTTGCCGTTGGAATAGGAGATCTTGAACTTCGGAACACAGATTGGCATCCCGCTTTTCTACCTGGCTGTAGGGGAAGAACACCCGCTCATCTACCCCCGGCGGCACCCGATTAAATTTGGGACTGAATAGATCGATACCATCTAGCACATGATAGAGTTGCGGCATCGTGAAACACTTGTAGGACTCATACTGGCCAACCGTTTCGGGAGTTCCCACAATCTCCTGATAGGAGGATGTGATGATGAAATCGGCAGCATTAATATTGATCAAGTCCGCCGCAAATTGAGCCGAAAAATGATACTGATCCTCTAAATCCTGCCAATACAGGTTGCTAAACAAATGCTTTGGCTTTTCCAGAGAATGGGCAATCCCGCAATGCATTACTTGAAGCCGACGGGCAAGCAGGAAAGCAACCAGATTCCCATCGCTATAGTTGCCAATAATTAAGCTAGGGTTGCCGCCAAAGTGCTTTACCAACTCCGTTTCTGCATCCTGAGCAAAAAACTCCAGATAGGGCCAGATTTCATATCTGGAAATCCAATTTTGGGTCACTTTAGGATTAAATTCCCGGAACGGAACCCGCAAAATCCATGTATTTTCCGTATCATCCACCTTTTCTAAAGGCAGACTGCACTGGGTGCCCTCGCAGTTGGGAATCAGACGGGTAAGAATAATAACGTGAGGCTTGATGCCAAGGAAATCGAGTCCGGCAAGTTTGATATTGTCATGCAGTTGTTTGTCTAGACTACGCGCCTGCTCTAAAACATAAATTACCTGCCCCATTGTTTCAGGTCGTCCTAAAAC